>NZ_CZPZ01000004.1 GCF_001458775.1 Candidatus Nitrospira nitrificans | reverse complement strand
CGTGACGAGAGTGGTGGGGGTCACGCTGACAGTGCCGGCGCCGTCCCCAATTCTTACCGTGAGCCCAGCCGCAGTGACGTTCTCGGGAGTGCAGGGCGGAGCGAATCCCGCGAGCCAGAGCGTGATGGTCACTTCGAACGGCGATTGGGCGGCCAGTAGCAGCGCGCCCTGGCTGACTCTCAGCCCCTGGGCCGGCATCGGCAACGGCCCCATTGCCGCCAACGTGATTTTGGCTTCTGCCCCGGTGGGCACGAATCAGGCCACGATTACCGTGACGAGTGGGAGCGTGACGAGAGTGGTGGGGGTCACGCTGACAGTGCCGGCGCCGTCCCCAATTCTTACCGTGAGCCCAGCTGCGGTGACGTTCTCGGGAGTGCAGGGCGGAGCGAATCCCGCGAGCCAGAGCGTGATGGTCACTTCGAACGGCGATTGGGCGGCCAGTAGCAGCGCGCCCTGGCTGACTCTCAGCCCCTGGGCAGGCACCGGCAACGGATCTATCACAGCCAACGTGACCTTGGCATCTGTCGCTGCTGGCGCGAACCAGGCCACGATTACCGTGAGGAGTGGAGGGGTGACGAGAACGACTGTCGTGACGTTCACGGTTGCCCCCGCCTCATTGACGGCTTCCGTCAACAGTTTGACCTACACCGCCACGCAGGGAGCAGCCAATCCTGCTGCTCAGACCATTGCCATCAGTTCAAATGGAACATGGACGGTAAGTGAGGGTGTTCCCTGGCTCTCGCTTAGTCCAACATCCGGCTCCAATAATGGAATCATTACGGCCAACGTGAATACGGCGGCCGCGACACTGGGACCTAATTCGACCACCATCACTGTGAGGAGTGGCGGCATAACCAGAACTGTAAATGTCAACTTGACCCTGAACACTCAGGCGTCCGTCACGTTGACTTGGAATGCAAATACTGAAAGCGATCTAGCGGGATATAAAGTATATCGAGCAACCTCCTCAGGAGCCTATGGAGCCCCCATCGCGGCGATCCCGGGTAATACGACCAGCTACATTGTTACAGGACTTCAATCCAACACGACGTATTTCTTTGTCGTAACAGCCTATGACATCGCGGGAAATGAAAGCGCATATTCAAACGAAGTCAGCAGGAGTGTTTACTGAAATATATTCGGGAATGACGAGACGACCAGAGGGGGGACTCCGCAATTCGGACTCGGTGATCCGTGGGATCCTGGCTCACAAAAGCCACCAGGGGGAGTGCAGTGATGATCGATCGCACGCATCCCTGCCGGTCGGGCGGCAATGCCAAAATCCTGAAGCCAGCCCCTGGAATTCACGGCCTTACGGAAAGCATCCAAATCAGTATGGATGGTTGTGGCCGTTGGCGGGATCACGTCGTTGTGGAACGCCTCTGGCAGAGGCTCAAGTATGAGGTCTCTCTCCACCTACGAGACTGTGCCCGCCGCCCATCAGGGGGGTGTCGCGCGACGTGACATTCTAGAATCAGATCAGGCCGCATCGGACGCTTGACGGACGTACGCCCGATCGCGTGTTCTGGGAGAATCGGCCCGCCACAGTCGTCCGCGCGTAGGCCCTCATTGCTAGACGCCACTTCTGACCCATCAGGATCTGTCCAATCAAGCGGAACCACCTGTCTATGAGCGTTTTCAGGAGAGACGCTGATCTTTCATCTTCTAGGCTTTTCCTTTGAGCTTGTCTTGATCCGTAGTATAAGAAAAGTTGATGGCTGGCATGGACTATGCTCAAAGGCCCTAGGGTAATGTCTCTATATCCATAGGAAACATGTATTGTGAATTGTCAGCTGAAGGTAGGTCTTCATAATCAAGCGATAGAAGCCCTCCTGGTTCTGGGAATCATCGGGATGTGCGGTTGCGCCTTATTAGTGTCTCCTGATGTCAAGCGGGGAGATCAGCATTTGGCTGCGGAACGGTGGGAAGAAGCGATCCTCGCCTACAAACAGGCACTAAAAGATGATCCATTTGATCCTTCCCTACAGAGTAAATACGCGTTGGCTCGCGAGCGCGCTACGGCGACGTATGCCGAGCATGCTCGGACGTTTTTGAAGGAGAAGCAAATTGATCTTGCCCTGGAAGAATTCAAGCGAGCGCTGGCCATCAACCCTTCCAGCGCCGATTACCAAGCAGGTTTCATGCAGGCCACTCGTGTGAAAGAATCCCGGTCCCAGTACCGCGAGGCTGAACGACTGGCTCAACTCGGACGGGCCGAGGAGGCGATGAGGGGGTTTGCGCGGGCTGCGGAGCTCGATCCGACATACCAAGAGGCGCTGGAGAACATCACGCGGCTTACTGAAGTCCAGCAAGGACTCGCAAGAGACGAACGTTCAAGGCAGCCTCTGACGTTGAAATTCAAAAACGCCGGTATTAAGGAGGTCCTTGAGGGGGTGGCGAAGGTTGGTGGATTTACGCTGATTTTCGATAAGGACGTCCGAAACGATCCCATTTCCATTTCGATCCAAGATACGCCCTTTGAGGATGCTCTGCATCTGATCCTCACGAGCAACAGTTTATTTTCTCGTCAGATATCTCCGGCCGTCTTGATCGTCAGTCCCGATACCAAACAGAAGCAGGAGCAGTATCAAGATCTGATGATTCGGACGTTCTACCTTTCTACCGCGAAGGCCAAAGACATGGTGCTCTTACTCAAGAGCATGTTGGATTCCAAGCGGATGCATGCGAATGAGCAACTCAATGCCATTGTCATTCGCGATCAGCCGGAGAAATTGGAACTTGCTGAAAGAATTATCTTGGCCAATGATCGGCAGGAACCCGAGGTGCTGTTTGACCTTGAGGTGTTGGAGGTCAATCGAACGAAGAATCAAACGTATGGGCTGAACTATCCGAAACAAGCCGGTGCCGGGCTGGTCGCTTCCGGTTTTACCGGAACCTTGGCGGCAGAGGCTGTGCAGATGACCTACCGTCAACTGACCGATTTGGGGCCGAGCAACTATCTCTTCAAACTGCCGACGACTGTATTGCTGGATTTTTTTAAACAGCAGTCAGACGCGAAGACGCTTGCGTCACCCAAGGTTCGTGTCATGAACAATAAGAAAGCAGAGATTAATATCGGAGACAAACAACCGATTCTTCTCTCCACCACTAATGTCTTGCCCGGGCAGGCAGCGACGGGAGCCGTACCGACTACCTCAACCGTCACATCGATCGAGTTTCGAGACACGGGCGTCAAGCTGACCGTCGAGCCTTCAATCCGATTGGGCAATGAGTTGTCGTTGAAAATGAAAGTGGAGGTCATTCGGGTTGGAGAGCCGGTGCTTCTTCAGGCTGCTCCTAAAATTGAACAGTTTAAATTTGGTAATCGCTCGGCTGAGACTACCTTAAATATGCGTGATGGAGAAACAGTGGTTCTCGGCGGACTGCTTCAGGAAGAGGATCGTCGAACGCGAATTACCATGCCATGGATTGGGGATTGGCCGTTGATTGGAAAACTGTTGAGCTCTTACAAAACAGATCGAGTGACGACGGAAGTCATTCTCACTATTACTCCGCGCATTGCGCAACCTGCTCTTCCTGCTGGTTCCAGCAACCAAGCCCTTTGGTCCGGTACCGAATTCAACTATGCGACAAGCCCGGTCTTTTCCAGTCCGACTAGAAAAATATCAGCATTGGGGGGAAGCGAGTACGGAAAGATCTCCACGCCCGGCGGCGCGCTGGCGAAAGACGCAGGACAGACAAACATGGCCCGATCATTGGCTCAGTCGGCGACGCCTGGTCCTCAGTTGATGATCAAGCCGGAAGACTCGGTTGCTCAATCCGGTAAAGAAATACGGCTTTCTGTCGTCGATGGGCGAATCCGCGCATCGGGCGAGCATTCATTCAAACTGGACTATGACCCCGAGATTCTGCAATTCAAACGACTCGATAATGCGGAGTTGACCGGTATGGGCGAAACCAAAACCATGGACAATATTGGACAAGCAGGAGCCATCACGTTTCACTTCGCTCGCCAGGCTCAGCCTTCGCCACGAACAATGCAGGTCATCTTCGTGGCCAAGGCGCCTGGGGTGTCACCAATTCGCGTTGTGCTGATGGATCCTAGCGGTGAGGTGCGGGTATCGCCAGAAATAGTCGGGAGAGGGGTGGTGCGAGTGCGGTGAGAGAGGACGGCTTCACGCTCATCGAAATTCTCGTCACGATGGCGATCATCGTGATCTTGGCGTCGGTCGCCATGCCTCTGAGCAAAGTATCGACGAAACGGGCCCAGGAGATTGAACTGCGCCAGCATCTTCGGACTATTCGCGGCGCGATTGATGTGTTTAAGCTGGAATGGAATCGTGATGGGGACGTTTTGCTCGGAGTGGTCTGCGTAAAGAATCGTTTGACGTGTAAGGAAGTGACCGGGCCATACGGCTATCCGAAGTCTCTCGATGTGCTGTTGGGTGTAAAACTGACGGGACAGGAAGCGACGGTTCGAGGCGCCACGGTGAGGCGCTATTTGCGGACGATGCCGAATGACCCGCTAACGGGAAAATCCGATTGGGCACTGCGTTGTTATAAGGATCGTCCAAAGCCGTCTAGCTGGTGCGGTGAGGATGTTTATGATGTGATGACGCAAAGCGAGGAGTTTGCGCTCGATGGGACCAAGTATCAGGATTGGTAAGGTGAATGGTTGGAATGTGAAAGGGTTTACGCTGATTGAACTCATGATCGTCGTGTCCATTGTCGGTATTTTGGCCACGATTGCCGTTCCGTCCTATCAGTCATCATTGATCAAAGCCAGAGAGACGGTATTGCGGCAAGACCTGTTCACGCTGCGCGAGTTGTTGGATCATCACCGCGCTGACAAAGGAAAGTATCCTCCATCCTTGGATGGTTTGGTAACGGCTGGATATCTGCGGACTCTTCCTAAAGACCCCTTTACGAACTCGCCGAGCTCTTGGCAACAGATCCTTGAACCGACAGAGGGTGGTATCTTTGATGTGTATTCCGGGTCGGATCTTATCGGAACAAACGGGACTCCGTATAATCAATGGTGAACAGACTCGTGAAATCGGCTTGGAGTAGATTCTGCTCTGGGCGCACAGGGGTTCGAATGAATGGGAAATGGAAGCAGACATCCGTCGGAATTCTTCTGCTTGGAATGTCGGCCTGTAGTTCGCTCGAAGACTTCATCATCGAACCGGAGATGTCGGATCTCCAGCTCACGGTGGATACCCTCAAAACCTCATTGCGAGATGCCCAGCGAATGATTGACGAGTTGAGAGCAGAAGTCGACGCACGGCGCCAAGAATTGGCCGATGTGCAAATCGTCCGGGCGCAGTTTGAAGGACGTATTCGAGAGGCAGAGCGTCGATTGGGTGAAGCTCGACATGTGATTGATCTCCAGCGGGAGGAACTGGCCAGCTCGCGTTCCGAACGGGAACAGATGGGGCGGACCAGAGCCGCACTGCAGCATCAGCTGAAGCAGCTTCACAAGCAGCTCTCGAAAGTCGAGAAACAAGCGAAGGAAGAACTCTCTCCCGCCGCGATGGTTTCTCCAGGAGACGGGCAACCGGAAATGGTGCCGATCGTCCATCAGCAGGGTGCCCTATTGGCTACTCCGCATGAGGGCGCTCAGGTTGTCGCGGAGGCGGCGATCCAGGTGTCGGCAGCCTCTTCAGTCGGGGAGATACCGGTGGTTTCTCAGTCGACAACCGGGCCTCCGCGTCTATACGTATTAGTCAAATCTGGAGACACGTTATGGCGCATCGCACGCCGGTATCACACCTCTGTGAGCCGCCTCATGACTCTCAACGCGCTCTCCAGCGACCGTATTCAAGCTGATCAGGTGCTTTGGTTGACTGAGTCTTCTGCCGATATGATCGAGCACGAACGAATGTAGTGGCGCACGATGGGTGCGGCAAGTGGTGAAGGTCTACATCTATGGCAGTATTTGCGTATCGAGTCGCGCGCTCTGATGGGTCCACCCTCCATGGGCATGTAGAAGGAGATAATGAATCAGCGGTTCGTGCCAGACTTGAGTCACAAGGATTGCTGGTCTTCAATCTTCACGCTCGCGGAATCACTTCAGTCAAAACGGAGCTGCCGTGGTCATGGGGAAAGCTTCCGCTGGAGCAGTTCTTGGTCTTCAATCAAGAATTGATGGCGCTGGTCAAGTCCGGACTGCCCATTTTGCGCATCTGGGATCTTCTCATCGAACGAGCCGGGCATGCTGGATTTCAACGGACTCTCCGTGACGTACGAGAAGACATTCGAGGTGGGGCCTCCGCCTCGGAAGCATTGGCTAAACATCCACGCTATTTCCCGGATCTCTATGTCGCCACGGTGAAAGCAGGGGAGCAATCGGGCAATCTTCCAGAGGTACTACAGCGGTATGTTGCGTATCTGAAGCTGATGGTGGGGCTGCGTCAGAAAGTGAAAAAAGCAATCTCTTATCCTATCGTTCTCATCTGTATCGGCCTCGCCGTGGTGGGTTTTCTATTGACCTATGTCATGCCGACTTTCGTGTCGGTCTATGGAGACTCAGTGCAGACCTTGCCCTGGGCGACTCAGGTCTTGCTCGATGTGGTCACACATGCTGAGTCATGGCTATTGCCCGCAGCGGTCGTCCTCATTGGCCTCATGCTTGGAATGCATACCTACTATGCCACCTCGGCGGGACAACTGACGATCGATCGTCTTGTGCTGAAGCTTCCCCTCGTGGGGCAGATTGCAGTCAAGCACAATACGGTTCAGCTGACGCGAACGCTCGGAACTATCCTTGCCGGAGGAACGCCGCTCGTCGATGCCTTGCAAGGCGCACGGGGAGCCATTGCAAACCGATGGATTTCACAAGAAATGATTGGAGCTGTTAACGAGATTCGAGAGGGAGCCACATTAGCTGCTGCGCTGGATCGTCCCGGAGTGCTCCCGAGGCTCGCCATCGAAATGTTATCGGTAGGAGAGGAAACTGGTTCGCTTGATACGATGTTGCGGGACGTCTCGGAGTTTTATGAGGCTGATCTTGATACGAGACTGATACAGCTTACGACATGGATCGAGCCGGCGTTGCTGCTTGTGATGGGAATATTGGTCGGTGGAATCGTCATTGTGATGTATCTGCCGGTATTTCAGATGGCTGGGACCGTCGGCGGCTAGAGAGGAGAGAAGTTGGGATCTGAAAGCGACGAGGATACACGATGAGAGAGGTCGCGCATGTTACGTAGCCTGACGAGGCCATCTCTTTCCGATGTCTTGGTCGAACAGGGAATCCTCTCAAGACACACGGTTGAGGATGCCCTGGGTCGTGTAAAGGGAGCGGCTGCCGCCTTAGGGCAAACGCTGATCAGCGAAGGCCTCCTCTCGGAAGATCAATTGGCTCAAGCCGTGGCTGTCCAATACGGTCTTCCCTATAATCCGCTGACCGATTTTCGGGTGGATCCGCGATACTACGAGACCATCTCGATCAAGTTGATGCAGCGATTCCCCTTTGTGCCGATGGCTGGGTGTTCGGGAACCCTCACGATTGCCGTTGCCGACCCGCAAAACCGGCTTGGATTCGACGAATTGGAACTCCTCATCGGAAAGCCGCTGGATCGAGTCGTCAGCTCCAAGAGCGCAATTCTGGCGGCACTGGAACGCAGTGAAGGATCGAGTCAAGCGCTGCGGGAGCTGGAAGCGGAATATCGCTCGATCTTGGTAAAAGAAGATGATCGAGGAGAAGAAGTTCCCACTCTCGATCATGCAGGGGAAGAGCAAAGCCCGGCCGTGAAGCTGCTGGACTCCATCTTGTTGAGTGCGATGCAGCGCCGCGCCAGCGACATCCACATTGAAGCCGCGGATCGCGCGACCAAAGTCAAACTTCGTGTCGACGGCATCCTGATTCCGGCCATGGAGCCGCTGGATATTCGATTGCACGCCCCGTTAGTGTCCCGTTTGAAGGTCATGTCGGAGCTTGATATTGCCGAACGTCGGGTCCCCCAGGACGGAAGCTTCCGCATGAGACTGGATCGAAAGACGGTGGATTTTCGTGTCTCCATTCTGCCCAGCGTCTTCGGCGAGTCGGTCGTGATTCGAATATTGGATCGGGACTCCATTGCGACCGGAGTGTCGGCCCTGAAGCTCGAACGGATCGGGTTTAATCCCGAAGATCTGAAGCGATTTCGGAAAGCGATTACTCGCCCCCACGGCATGGTATTGGTAACCGGGCCAACGGGAAGCGGAAAGACGACGACACTGTACGCCGCCATATCGGAGATGAACACGCTCGAAGACAAGCTGATTACGATCGAAGATCCCGTCGAATACCAACTCTCGGGAGTGGTGCAGATTCCCGTCAATGAAAAAAAAGGCGTCACGTTCGCGCGTGGTCTTCGGTCCATACTTCGTCATGATCCCGATAAGATCATGGTCGGCGAAATTCGTGATGCCGAGACGGCGCAGATCGCGATCCAATCGGCCCTGACCGGTCATCTTGTTCTGACGACGGTGCATGCGAACAATGTGTTCGACGTCATCGGGCGGTTCGCGTCGATGGGGATCGACGCCTACAATTTTCTGGCTGCTCTCAACTGCGTGTTGGCGCAGCGGCTTGTCCGAATTCTGTGTCCGTCCTGCCGGACTCCCGTCAAAGCACAGCAGACCCTCATTGAGGAATCAGGCTTGGATTATGAGCAATACAGGGAGACGCTCTTCTATGAAGGCAAGGGGTGCCCGCAATGCCATGGGACCGGGTACCGCGGAAGAAAATGCATCACGGAGTTTCTCAATCTGACGGATGAAATCAAAGAAATGATTCATGCCGAGCGGCCGCTCGCGGAAATTCGATATCGGGCCGTGACCGATGGAATGCTTACGCTGCGACAGTCGGCGTTGAAAAAAGTGTTGAACGGCGAGACGTCGTTGCGAGAGATCAATCGTGTAACCTTCACCGAGGAAGGGTAATGTGATGTGGGAATGGGCCAGTAGTCGACCACAACGGTGCTTGAAGTTTGGACCCGATTCGATCGCGTGGGCCGAAACTGAGCGAAGCTGGCGTGGACAGCGTCGACACACGTGCGTCATGTCTCTGCTTGCCGATGGCATGATCAAACCCTCTCCGACTGAGGAGAACGTCCAGGATCCTTCAGCATTGGCCGATCGTATTCGCGCCCTGACCGGTCCGGACTCGGTTCGCCAGTCCGTCGGGGGAGCAATCCGTTCTGATCTTCCACAACGCATTGCCCTGTTGCTGCCTGACACGGTAGTCAGGACGACCATCCTGCACTTTGAAAAGCTCCCTGTCAGGCGCGAGGAAAGAGAGGCCTTGATTCGTTGGCGGTTTGGTCAAGAGCAGCTGTTCCCATTGAGCGGCGCGAAGGTGTCGTCTCAGGTTTTTCATGATCGATCGGGAGGTAAAGGGCCATCCCATACGGTGCTGACGGTGGCGGTTCAGGAGTCGGTGCTGAAGCAGTATGAATCTCTGTGTGAGTCTGTCGGGTTGATTCCCCAGGAGGTGGGGGTCACGAGCCTATGGGTCTTTGATCTATGGAGAAGGGCGTCGAGTGCATCGCATTGGCGAAGTCGAGACTGTCTGTGGGTCAGCGTGGCGGATCGAGCCTTGACGACCATGATTTGCCACCACGGCCGTCTGCTGCTCTACCGGTGCAAGCTTCTGGGGGCTGAGACGACTGACGCGCTGACGAAGCCAGACATGCTGAATAAGATTCTTGAAGAATGCGGCGCATCGTTGGAGATCTGTCAACAGCAACATCCCTCGGAGGTTGTGACGGAAGCCGTGATTTGTGCGGACGGAGATATTTCGGCCTTTCAGGAATTGGTTGAGACCGAGCTACGCCTATCAGTCGAACAGCTGGCTTGGGACTCGATCGAGGCCCTTGGTCGGGTGGCCTCAGGGAGCGATCGAGGGATGACATCGTTGGCCGCGATGGCTGGAGTGCTCTAGTATGGCGATCATGAGTTCCTCAGTTGCTCGGTTCCTCGAGCCGCTCAAGTCAATGCCGTTGTTGCGCGGTGCCGATGATCAGTTCAGGATCAACCTAAGCCGCCGTTATCGTCCGGCGGTCGTTCCGCTCCGCGCGGCCCTGATCAGCATCTGCATCGTGCTTGTGATGGGGATCGGCTGGAACATCCGGCAGGCGATCCTCGCTTATCAAGAATCTTTAACCATCCAAGGAGAACTGGATCGAGTACGGCAACAGGATTTTGATTTGATTGCAGAGGCCAGACATGAAGGCATTGATTTGTCCGAAGAGGCGTTAAAGAGACTGCCCTCCGAGGTTGAGTTGGCCAACCAGCTGGTTGGGAAAAGATCGTTTTCGTGGACGCAGTTTCTGACCGAATTGGAGCAGGCGATCCCTCCACGCCTTGCGCTCAGCAGTGTTCGCCTTGATCAATCCGGTACGACGGTTCGGCTCACGGGAACTGCCGCAGCCCTTGAAGACATCACCGCCTTCACCGTTGGACTTCAAGATCACGCGACATTTAAGGACCCGATTTTGGCGCAACATCGTGTTGGGCAGAACGGGTTGGTGGAGTTCGACGTCACGGTGCAATACCGGCGTGAAAGAACTTGAGTGATGAAAGATCGCCTGCTCTTTCTCTGGCAGCATCCCTTCGCACCCTTGTTCCCATTGGTGGGAGTCGCGCTGAGTCTTCTTTTTATACTGTTCCTCGTCCATGATTTCGGTGTGGCGGGCGCCCAAGCGAGCCGAGAGCGGTTAGAGAATGAATGGACTGCGACCCGACAGACATTGATGTATCACCGCGAGGCCAGAAAAGCGAAAAAGGACTTGAGCCGAGTATGGGCGGGGCTTCCCGCCGAGCGTGACTTTACTCCGCTCGCGCTGGGGATCTCGGACGAAGCGAAGCGCGACCGAGTCAGTTTGCCGGGATTGTCCTATAAGACGGAGCCCACTCTCATCGCGAATATGAGCAAAGGGCTGTTACAGGGGCCGATGACCGGGCAATACGAGGATCTCCGCCGATTCATCTACGGTCTCGAGACGGCGGAAGAGTTGGTATTTATCGAGGATCTTGAACTGACCCGGTCTGGAGGCGCGCAGGACACGCTGCTGACGTTCAACATAAAGATTGCGACGTACCTTCGCGGCAATACGGGAGAGTCTGGTCCGTCGGGATCAGTGCAATAATCATGGATACAAAAAAGAAGATGATTCTTGCGGCCTCACTTCTCGTTCTATGGGCAGGGCTGGCGGTATGGCAGTGGCGGTCGATGCAGGAGCCGGCTCGCGTTCCGCTCACGAATGTCGGGGGTCGCCCTTCCGTGGGCCAACAGGCGGCAATAGGAAGAACAGGCCTACGCGTGCACCTGGATTGGCTGACATCAAGGGGGCTTCAAAGTCAGACAACCTTTACCGTGCATCGAAACATTTTTGCCGTGCCTCGATCCGATGGCACATTCATGGCCGGGAATGTGCCGGCTTCCATGAATCAGCCTGGGTCGGCTTCAGCCGAGACTGCGACGCACCAAGAGGATACATCGGGCTTGGAGCAGTATCATTACCTGGGTTTTCTTCGCGTGGGCGAGGGGCGGCGGGAAAATAAAGATATTGCGGTCCTCAAGAAAGACGATGAGGTGTTGGTGCTCAAGATCGGTGATCATGTCGACCATCACCTCATCCTCAAGGCGATCAATTCAGAAAGCGTGACGATCCGAGATACCGGAACCCGTATGGATCAAACGGTCTTGCTGTCGGAAAAATCAACGGAAGAATCGATAGGTCAGGAGTGATGGAGAATGAGGAGGCTTCCGGCATCGCTGAGACGGCAAGAAACAGGGTTCTCGTACCTCATGGTGATGATTGCCATTACTCTTATGGGACTTGCCATGACGGGGGCTGCCCGGCAGTGGAAGACGATGGTGCAACGAGAGCTCGAGATGGATTTGCTAGCCAAGGGGATCGAAATTCAAACGGCCCTGGCACTGTATTCGGCCAATACAAAGGTGGGAAGAGTCTTCCCCGGTGAAGTGTATCCGCAAACACTTGCCGAACTTGCGAGGCCGCCTAAACCATTTCTCCGGAAAGTCTACCTCGATCCGCTGGGACGTGGTGAGTGGGAATTGCTGAGGGCTCCCACGGGAGGCATCATGGGAGTTCGAAGCAAGAGCCGGGAAAAACCGATCAAGCAGGGGAATTTCCCGCTCGCAGTGCGTCATTTTGATGGAAAGCCGACCCACTACGATTGGGTATTTCAATATCCGAATCCATCCATGGTGGTAGAGGCTTGGCCAGTCTCTAGGCCGTCTGCGATTCCTGCACAGCCGCCCCTACGCGAGCAGCCGATCGTGCCTGAGGAACCGAGTTCACCTGATGAATCGATGGTCCCGGGAGAGGCGGAGGCTTCAGCAACGCAATGAATATGACTGATCCGTCTTCGTTTGTATCCACGCCTCGCACTGCTGCGGAGTGTGTGCGGTATCCCGTCGCCATGATACTTCGTCGGCTCATTCATCAAGTGTAATGATCCGCCATCCAGTGCTCGTCGAAGCCTACCACAGTCAGGCAATCGGGTATGGCCTTCGCGAAGCCGCACCTCAGAGACCGTCCAGTACTGACCGACAGTCTTTGGTAGCCCGCTCCCGTGAATTCCTCCCATCGCGCCGTATCGGGACCCTTGACCCGTCTCTTATCCACACGGTATTGTCAGCACTCGTCTCGAGATTGAATCATTGGTGCGAAGCGTGGAAGCTCTAGACAAGACCGCCTCAGATCAGAAAATCGACGAGTCCAAGCCGTTGCCGGTGTTGGAGTATGTGTTGGAGTTGGTCTCTAAGGCCAAACAGGCATCGAGGAGATTGGCGTCTCTACCGACCGCGACCAAGGATCAGGCACTCTTCGCCATGGCGGAGGCGCTAGAGGCTCAGACGGACGAGCTCCTCGCTGCGAATGAGCAAGATTTGAGGGCGTTTGGAACGATGCCCGCAAAGAAGGCGATGGCGGATCGCTTGAGATTGACCGAGAAGCGCATCAGAGAGATGGCCGCCGGTATTCGTGAAGTGGCGAAGTTGCCCGACCCCGTCGGAATGATGTCCTCGATGTGGACGAGGCCCAATGGAATGCAGGTCGGGCGGGTACGTGTGCCTCTGGGGGTGATCGGAATCATTTACGAGTCTCGTCCCAATGTGACGGCGGATTCAGCCGCCCTCTGTCTTAAATCGGGCAACGTCTGCGTGTTGCGAGGGGGCAGCGAAGCGATTCATTCCAATACGGCCATTGCCGCCATTCTGTCGGAGGCATCGGAAAAAGCCGGTGTTCCATCCGGCGCGATCACGTTTGTCGACCGCGCGGATCGTGAAGTGGTTCCTGTGTTGCTCAAGCAGGATCGGTTCATCGACTTGATCATTCCTCGGGGCGGCGAGTCATTGATGAAACTTATCGCGGAACATTCGACGATTCCGGTCGTGAAGCATGATGCAGGCGTGTGCCATATCTATGTCGATGCCGACGCGGATTCGGCGATGGCGGAGGCCATTTGCGTCAATGCCAAAGCGCAGCGGCCGTCCACGTGCAACGCCATGGAAACCCTGCTGGTCCACCAGTCGGCCGCGCGGACTCTGCTGCCCAAGCTTGCCAGAAGTCTCGGGGCTGCCGATGTCGAAATTCGTGGCTGCGCGAAGACCTGCCAGTTGATTCCCGAGGCCAAGCCGGCAAGCGAACAGGATTACGGCAAAGAGTTTCTCGACCTGATTCTTGCCGTGAAAATCGTGAAGAACATGGATGATGCGATGGAACACATCGCACAGTACGGATCGCGGCATACGGAAGCGATCGTGACGTCGGATTACGGACATGCAATGCGGTTTCTCAAGGAAGTCGATGCCAGCGCTGTCCTGGTGAATGCCTCTACCCGGCTCAACGACGGGTACCAGTTCGGTCTGGGAGCCGAAATCGGCATCAGCACCTCGCGCATTCATGCGCGGGGTCCCATGGGGTTGGAAGAGTTAACCTGCTCGAAATTCATTGTCTTGGGGAGCGGCCAACTCCGCGAGTGAATGCCCTCGGACGCCATTGCATTTGCCCTGCACACGCCAGGCCATCTCCGGTTTCCTTCCACACGTACACTCGCTGAGTCCTTCGACAAGATCGGCGCACGGGTTGAAACGCGTCCAAACGGGCATCACGTTTTTTATCGGCCTGATGGACGACGTTTTCTCGAAACAGACCCGGCAGGCCATCCCTTGCATGAGTGCGACTGGGATTCGACCGATCCCGGGACAGTCTTGCTGCGGCGAGCGCGAGTCCGACTGGATTGGGGACGGTGGGTCGGAATTAAGCCCGATGGGCTCGTGAATGAAATCAGGCTGAATCTCGCCTCGAGGTCCGATTGGCAACGGATCACTCCGGATGATCTGCGTGCTCTGGCGGCCGGGGCGTTACGAGTCCCGATCGAGGAGGTGCGGTGGTTTTATCGCGATGAGGATTTTGCGATCGACTCCAAAGGCCTGGCGACGATTCGACAGCGAAAAGATGCCTTGTATGTTTTGGATGGTGGGGGATTTGAAACGGCACGCTTCATGGCTTGCATGGGAGCGATGCACTGGGACCAGATTGACTTTCTTCCGGTGGTCGAACTGTTCAAATCGTTGTTGCCTGGGACGGGCTCTGCCGTGTTCGAGCTGATTCGTGGACTCTACGACGATCAGAACAAGGGACGCTCCGCTCCGAGGCCCTTGCGGTATCGCGGGATTCCAACCTATCCGTCCGAGGCGGCCTTTCGCTTGTTCAGTGGGGTGTTTACGCCCCAGCCGGTAGGTGCTGAGGATCCGCTTACGGCGTTCATGAATCCTTCGAAGTCGCATCGTATTGAATGGCTGCCGGTCCCGCATCCTCCCGTTCGGTATCTTGAGGAAAGCCAGGGGCTGTGTGTCACCGTGAAAAACGGGATTGTTCAAAAGGCTACCCTCGCTGAAGATCCGGTGGGTCTTCCCTACGTCAGTTCGATCGGGCGTCGTGTGCTTCCGCTGGATCGCAGCCTCCGCGTCGAAGGGCGTTCGTTGATTCTCAAAGATCGCGAAAGGGAATTAACCGTGCCGTTACCTTCCGATCTTCCGGTGAGGACATCGCCGCCCGACGAATGTCCAATCAGTCCGGTCGATTGGCGCAGGGTATTCGCGCCAAACGTTCCGAGAGTCGCTCCCGTCGAAGCCTTCGAGGCGGTCCCCTTATTTCCAGAAGACGACCAGGAGATCGGCGAACTCGCTGCTCAATCGTTTGTTGCCGACTACCTCGACGATCTTGGCGAGCAGGATCGCGAGATCGGAAGGTTGCGATCACGGGCAGAGCGTGTGCTTATTGCCAACGGGGATGCGGTCATTGCCACGTGCATTCTCTTTGACCGGCCACGTGACTATACCGTGCATGTTCACCACGTGGCCTATGCGCAGCGTCAAGCCCAGCAGCTTTGGACTCAGTGTGCCGAAGTGCAACGATGGGATTGGTTGCAACGAATCCGAATGGTAGCCGTTGATAGGAGCGAGAAGTCCCCGGAGAGCCGCGAACTGTACGACCTGATTTATCAGTGGTTGCCGTATGGCTCCTTTGATTCTTCGACGACCATGAGCGCGATCATTGCGAGATTGAGTCACATGTTACGACGGGGTGGTGAGGCCTTTGTTGTTGGCCCGGTTCGACTAGGGGAGCTGCTGAGGCAGGAACCGTCGCGGTTGCTGGTCCATTGGGATGAATCGGTAGCCTCACTTCCAACGTTTCTCATGCATAAGACGATTCTACCCAAGGCCAGGGTAAAAACAGGGCTTACGTTGTTCCATGTCAGGCGGCTCTAGACTTGCCCGAAGGAGGAGTCTTTTGTTGAGCTGGTGCTTCCTGGTGTAAGAACTGGCTTGTCTCTGATGAGTTCGGTAGAATTTACAAATTGGTCTCCGTGCGCCACCGTTCAGATCGAGTCCTGATCGGAGTGGATCCGAGGAAATTAATCAGGGAGGAATATTATGCCAAGCGTGTTGGATCGAGTAATCGAGAAAGAATTAAGAAGAGAATTGAAGGATGCATTGATCAGGTTTGAAAAACAACTGCGACAAGGCAGTGTCACGGAAGACAACATCAGGAATAGAATGCGCGGAGCCAAGCAGTTTGTCGCCTTCTTGTATGGTCGATATCTCAGATAACCGCTCTAGCCCTATTCGCTTGTCGAGCTAGGGGATGCGGCAAATGGGATCGATGGATTGGGCGGAATCTCCATCTTGGCAGGCACGCAGCCAACCAATTATCCGGAACGGCACATTCGTGCCATAGCCGGTCGATTTCTCCAAGATGCCGATCATTCTTTCGGTGCTTGCGGTACCGTTCGTTGAACCGACCGCACAGATTGTAGCAGGCGAACGATCAAGAGCCCCGCCATGGTTGGGAGCCAGATCCATTGCACCTCGCTGGCGAGCACGTGGAAAGCCTTCTCGCTGAAAAATGCGTGGATGCCGATCGGAGAAACGGCAACCGGTCGGGCCGCGAAAAAATATCGGCTGGTATCGAACGGGGAAAGGAACGCCACACCGAGCCCGCCGTCGGTCAATGCATCGAGCACACCATGTGACGCGGTGCAGAGGAAGAAATAGACGAAAAGGCTCATCCGTGCAGCCGTCGACTGCTGTCGGTGCCAGATACCCGTGAGAACGGCACTCAGGAGGCCGGCGAAGAAGAGCGAATGGGTCAGGCCACGATGGCCCCACAGATCACCGTATTGAATCCCGAAGGAAAAGCCGATGACATCCAGATCCGGCACAATTGAACAGGCCATGCCCAGGAACAAGACCGGCCAGGTGAAGAGAGGATGTCGAGGGGCCTTGCCGAGTGCGAGGGCAACGAACGCGTGGGAGAATGCCGAGGCCATGCAGCTGCCTTTTTCGAAACGGACGAACGTCAGATCCCCTGCTCAAACCCAATCTGCCGCCAGGCTTCGTAGACCACTACCGCGACGGCGTTTGAGAGATTGAGGCTGCGACTCTCTGGGCGCATCGGGACACGGATGCGCCGTTCCGCTGAAAACGATTCAAGGAGTGTGGATGGGAGCCCGCGTGTCTCCGGACCGAACAGAAACACGTTGTCTTTGGCATAGTCGATCTGGTCATAGCGTCTGGTTCCTTTTGTGGAGATAGCGAATAGACGGCGATCCTTGAAGCGCTCCGCACATTCGGCCCAGTCGTCGTAGGTGCGGATCGCCGCGAACTCATGATAGTCCAGCCCGGCCCGCACGAGTTGTTTATCATCCATGGCAAAACCAAGCGGCCTCACGAGGTGAAGCCGGACGCCGGTATTGGCGCAAAGACGGATAATATTGCCGGTATTCGGGGGGATTTCCGGTTGGTAGAGGATGACATCGAACATCTGAAGGGCAGTGTATCATGACACCCGCTCGCTGCACGATGACCCTGTGGCGCGGCGAAGCGCCATAGGTACGGCTTAGGCCGCTGGGTGAGGAAGATTGTACCCGTGAGGATTGAGGCGCTGCCATCGCCACGTGTCGGCGCACATGTCGGCGAGGCCTCGCTCAGTCCGCCAGCCGAGGAGGGCAGCCGCCTTGCCGGGATCGGCGTAACAGGCTGCGACGTCGCCGGGCCGACGAGGCGCAGCTTTGTACGCCACCCGTCGGCCGCTGGCCTGCTCGAAGGCCCGCACGATCTCCAGTACGCTGTAACCGGTTCCGGTTCCAAGATTGACCGTGAGACATTCCGCCTGGCGCGTGGATTGTCCGAGCGCGTCCAGGGCTTTGAGATGTCCTCTGGCCAGATCCACGACATGGATATAGTCGCGCACACCCGTGCCGTCCGGAGTTGTGTAATCATTCCCGAACACGTTCAGATGCGGGCGGAGGCCGACCGCCACCTGCGCTACGAAGGGCATGAGGTTGTTCGGCGTACCCTGTGGATCTTCGCCGATCAACCCGCTCGCATGCGCGCCCACCGGATTAAAGTAGCGGAGAATCCCGATGCGCCACGAAGTATCGCTTCGCTGCAGATCCCGCAGCATGTGTTCCACCGTCAGTTTCGTTTGTCCATAGGGATTGGTGGCGGAGAGCGGATGATCTTCTGTCAGCGGCAGCCGCTGCGGATCGCCGTACACCGTGGCGGAGGAACTGAATACCAGCGTCTTGACCCCACAGACTGCCATTGCCTCCAATAAACGCAAAGAGCCGACGACATTGTTGTCGTAGTAGGACAGTGGTTGCTGGACCGACTGGCCGACCGCCTTCAGGCCGGCAAAGTGAATCACCGATTGCGCCCCGCTTTCTCGCAGCGCCGTCACCAGCGCCGCTCGGTCGCGGATGTCGCCGCGGATGAGGCGGAGCTGTTTCCCTGTAAGACGTCGTACACGTTCCAGCGATTCAGGATGGCTGTTGCAGAAATTATCGAAGGCGGTAATGTCGTGTCCCGCCTGGAGCAGTTCGACACAGGTGTGAGACCCAATATATCCGGCGCCACCGGTGACCAGAATCACGCGTCATCTCCAGTAGAACTCTCTTCCAGGATTTCGTCTGAGGCCAGAGTAGCGGGATCATGAGAGTTGGTCAAGCGAGGGGATGAAACTGCAAGAATGATTTGTGCGAGGCAGGTTTGCTTGAGCCCTGGCTGCTATCTTCTTCCTGCTTCTTGGTATAGTTGGTTCCAAGCGCAGCGAGTGCAAAATGGAAAGATGACCATGCCGTCTGATAGGCAAGACTCTGTTGATCGAGCACGACCCTGTGCCGGCGTCGTGCTTGTGATGAGCGCGTTTACGCTGGGTCTGATGGCCGGTCTCTGTGCCGCTGCTGATGATGGGTCGGGGCCGCCGGATCGTTGAGCCCACCACTGTTCGGGCTCATGATCGGAACGGGGCTGTCCCCTAGGTGTGATTGGACTCTCTGTCTATAAGTATGTAGACTGAAACAATGATGCCTCTCAAAACCCCTTCGACAGACAATTGGTGGCTGAGGGGTGTCATCGCGCGATCCGTCGGAATCCTCGCCATCGCTCTCGGGTTCGTCATCGGCATGTACGGACTCGACCATCCTGCTTCACATTGGCTGCAGACCGCGCTGGGGTTACTCGTGACCGGGATGGTGGCCCAAGGCTATGCGCTCTACTGCTCGATCAAACGGATGCAGCAACTGAATTCATAATATCGCTTCCCTTGGCTCGCGTGCCCGGCCTTGATGCCACCAGCATCATCCATTGAACAGGTGCTTATCTACTTTGGCCTAGGGACGCAGCCGATTGAATAGTCCGTTTCAAGTACCTGCGCATCCGGCGGGCATTGTACTTTTGGCTTTACAGGTACGCACAAGAAACTCGCTTGGGTATGTTCACGATCGTCGGACAGGGTCCATCCCGGGCCGCATAATTGTGCAGATAATTTCGCCTTTTCTGCCATTGCGACCTTGCCTTTGTCAACCGGTCCCCTTGGAATGCCGGTAATTTCAGGACCAGCATAGGCATTTGTTATGGATACGACATTGGCAACCATATAGGCGATTGCGAGAAGTTGGTGACATTGTTTCATGGCGTATCCTCTTTTCGGCTGTCTACCTAACGCGATTGATTAGACCGATCAGTGTATCCAAGCAGCTCATTCTCTAGGACGCCAGGCGAGTTTTGGTGATCTCGATGCAGTTGTCAAGTCTACCAACACCACTACAGGTCTGCCATTCAGGGTACATCGAGCGGCACTACTTCCCCAGCCATCGGCAGGCTACGAGCTGCGCTCGCCAATTTCATCGGTTTGTGCGGCTCATTAGCATTACTAGAGAATAGCGTCTGGGATGTGGATCGACTTCTTGCTTGGTGCATCTGCCATCCCAACAAGGCAGCGTGAGAGTTGATTATATGCAGAGACTTGAGCCTTGCAATCACTGAGCAGGATGATAGAAACGGGGTCCGATCTCTTAAAGCTTCTCAGGTAAAGTTGTGAGCTGCGGGTGTCAGATTTTATGCCTGGGGTTCATTTTTAACCAATTGAAATCACGAGAAATCATCAATTCGCGTTTATACTGATGGTGCGTGGTATGCATAGATATTCTTCGCACCTTAAACTTACAACGACTAGCCCACACTCGAACCTCCTTTGTATCGTCATAGGTCATAAGCACTTTACCCTTAGCATCGCCCAATAACCTAAACAGGTTTTCGTGATCTATGTCCCAATATCGATAGAGACGACGTGCGGCCTGAGTATATGGGGGATCAACAAAGAACACCGTATCGGGTCGATCCAAATACTCATTAATAACATTGAAGCCATCTCTTTGAAGAAAGCACAACTGACTCTTCAAACCCGAGATAACCTCTATTCGCTTCGAAAGAGTCTCAGGATACCATCGAGACTTCAGGCCTCTATCATTTTCACCACGGCGAATTAGGCCGGCACCATCAGACAAAACACCACCACGAGCCGTCCGATTCCTAAGTATGCATTGAAAAGCTCGTTCATGGGTACTTTGGGGAATCTCGCTCAAAGCGCGTTCAACATTTTTTCTAGTAACTCGAAATGCGCTAATTGTGTTGGCTAGCCATCTTGCATGCCCGTTCAATACTGTTTCCCAAGTAGCAGCAACATCTGGATCGATCTCAGCGAACACAGCCTCTTCAACTAGCCCCTCATTTACGGCAATTAATGATGTACCCGCTCCTCCCCCAAATGGTTCGACCAATATTTTAGGTCGATTAGTCTGAGCTTTTAACCATAGACGAACATGATCCGCGAGCCAGCTTTTCCCGCCTGGATAACGGAAAGGACTGAGATGCCTAATCATTTGCCCAGATCGACGAGAGTTTCTCCCAACATAGGCATCTTGTTTCATACTATCTTCGTGCTTGTGTCGAAAGTCCTGAACCTTTCAATGCCTATCGCACTAGTTGCCGCGCATTAAGGCAAGCACGTCCCCTACCCACGCCTTCACTTTGTCAATGTTCTCATTGAAAGCACCCTGGTTCTGCGGAGGCAAAGAGCTTCCTAGACCAGCAAAGTATGCAAGGCGAAATCGATCGTGAATGACACCAAATGTCCTCGTCTCATAATGAAAGGCATTTCGGCGACGGGTAGAAAAATCCTCCTCATCACTATCTTGTAACTCATGATGGAATGTGAATGGGATAAAAAGTGCCTCGATCGGTTCGCTAGCAGGGGTCCCAGTGAACCAATTCCCGTGAAAGGACTTTATGTATGTCCGTACAGGTTTGGATTTCCAATTCTTCCCAGATGCGCATTGCCCCAGCAGATAAAGTTTACCTGGCAACTTATCAGGAAAATCCCGCCATGCAATTACATCAATTCCTCCATCTTTAAGATCAGATGGGAATCCAGGAGGAACATTGTCATCACTTCTGACAGTGCCCTCACCAAACTCCTTGTAGGCAAGTTGTAGGGCGGGTAGGAAGGCATTCCCTTGGGCTCGAGGAAACCCAAAAGAAGATGCAGTTCCAGAAAGATACCCAACAGCAGCCAGACACGCACATACTTGAAACAGAGAAGCTATGCGAGTTTCTATACTCTCATCCGTTGTTTGCAGACCCCCTTCTCTAATAGCCGAGGATAACAGACAGAATAGGTATACCCATTCTCCGATAGTTAACTGCTCTTCCCCCGTTGACTCAGCAAGGAGAATGCCCCGCGGCTTTACCTTGAAAGGGTAGCACCCCTGTAGAACTTCTGCCCGGTACATGATTTCTTCCACAACAGCCTGTAGGGATTGTTCCTGCATCGTCTCAAGAATTGATTCATCAAGAACTTCTCCGGTCTCTGGTTCAGACCGTAATGTGGCAACACTGTCTCCGCCATATAGCTCGTGTAGCCCAATTAGATCAGCTTCACTCACTTGCTTTCTGTCAGATGAGAGCGCACTGAGCTCAAGCCAATCGGCAAGAGCGCTACGAGTGGAATTCTTTGGAATTGGCTCAACAACCCGTACAGGCAAAACTATTCCCCATCGGTCTCAGCCCTGACTTTGTCCTTCATCACAAGAACAAGACTCTTCACAGTCTTTTGCATCCCATCTGCTACTTGGAGAAGAGTACCATCACCATCGTAGTGACCTGACAACTTATTGGCATCTTCACATTGGCGACTTGCCTTGAGTAAGGCATCCTCAAAGCGTTTACTGGCAGGCTCGACTCTTTCGAATGCAGAATCTAGGTTGCGTTCAGCAACTAAGAGTTTCTTTGCTTCTGGATGTAAAAGTACCTGGTTCAACTTGTTTAGATCGGGATTTTGGGATCTTATTAGCGCAGGCTGCTTCTGCTTCTCCTGCCCGTATAGCCATGACATGACAGCAAGGAAGTCCTTCGTCTTCGTAGCAGGGATCGGATTCTTCTTGGGGGGTGACGAAAGATCCTCATCTCCTAATCCAATAAAATCCCGATAGCCATTTCTAGTAAGGGCCGTGTAGAGGTGAGAGAACGCTAGCCTTTTCCTAGATATGTCTTCGATATCGAACCCCGAGGCTTTTGCTTGCTCTAAAGCAAGCCAGCCATTTACCAATCGCCTGACGGTGTTATGGTTGTCACCAAGAGTCTTACTAATAGTCGCAATATCTGCCCCTTCTTCAAACCATCGGGCTGCATACTTTGCCTTAGCAAGCGCATCCCATTTCATTGGGCCATTGATATGCTTGAATCCGATGTAGGCCCGTGCATCCTTCCTTGCATCGACACAGCGAACTTTTATTTCTCCTGGAAGTGCTTTAGCCGTAGGTTCGCTAGATAGCTGAATCCCAAGCTTGTTCCTCAACTCTTTGTTAGCCAGTATACGTAGAGCAGCCAGACGACGGTTTCCCTCTAGCACCGTGTATGAGGTTCCCTCTTTCAAAACTATTAGTGGCTCATAATTGAGGTAACCACTTGAGAGAATCGATTGAATTATTTCGGCCACGTCCATCTCATCATAGAGATATCGAATAAGGTCTTCATCGTTCTGAAAAGTTTGATCTGTAAATCGAGGGTTCTCACTATCAAACTGCAGATCTTTCAACGGCACATTAATATCTTGAACATCTTGCACGTTGGATTTCACCGCCATGGGCTTAAGACCCTCCCTCCGATCGAACGCTAGCATGGCATGTGCCACAAGACAAGCAAAGCTCTAGTACAGGAGTTAAAAACCGCTAACAATATCGCGCTAGGCTACTTCTTGGGGCTAACTGTGTCAACTTTCTTGGAGTAGCACTCGAGGACTATATAGATGAGATTGAGGCTTGCACGGGCATGGATTCATATAAGCTCTCAAAGGCGCGAAGAAGATCTGGTATGCGGCTTGGAGATCTCAGGGTTTCTTGGCCACCACCTTGCCGTTTTCCCATACGTAGATCGGCGTGCCATACATCTTGGCGGTTTTTCGAGCCGCCTTGGCGGCGCGGCGGAGTGCGCGTCCGACCGCCTCTGTACAAATCGGATGTTCTCTGTCTCTCGGCTTTTTTCATGAGACTCTCTCCATCAGATGAGGAGCCGATGATGTCAGGCCGTGGAACGTTGTGGCCGCTCCGTTTCGAGTCTGACAGGGGTGCCTTGCAACGCAAGTTTTGAGTGAAAATAGCGAAAGAAATTCACTCCGATGTGTATCTGTTGCTTTGTATGCTTCTAAATCATGCCGCTTCGTACGATCGAACATCCACCTGAACACCTCTTTGGGCGACCTCTTCTGCGGTTTTCAATAACCGCGATGCCGCCTTCTCGTCCACGTACTCTTCTCCACAATTCGCACACACCTCTGCTGGGACGTTCTTTATCACGAGTGTCGTTTCCTGGCGTTCTAGCGTAACCGTTGCTCTCCCTGGTTTGGTTTCACCGTTTTTGCAGATGACGCATTTCATTGGGGTTTCCTCCGTGCAAACCCGGTTTCCCATTCTTGAGGATCGGGTTCATATGCCGTGATGACAATCGTTTCATCGCTCTCCACATTATCTGCTGCGACGACGTGCAATGGGCGACTTCCTTGCCAGCCCAGCAATAATTTGCTGGGATACGGAGTGTCCTTGGGATAGCTCTCGATGATTTCTCCGGCTGCCACGACCTGCTTGACGTTCTCCTCAGAAATCCGTCGTTGGAACATACGCTTGATGGCATGGATGCGGAAAACGATGCGACTCAATTAATACTCCAGCTTCGGGTGCTTATCGAGTGACAATAGAAGTTCTTGGTGCTCACGGATACTTGGATGCAAACAGGCTGCTTATACGGCAACAACGAAGTCAATCAGCCAGCGACTGGTTGCTGATAATCCACTTCGATGGTGAAGCCCAAGTCTTTGATCATGCCCCAGACTTCAGGAGCTGGTGCGCCTGGAGTCGTGAGGTACCCGTTCACAAAGACGGAGTCGGCTGGATAGAGGGCAAGGGGTTGTAAGCTGCGCAGATTATGTTCCCGCCCGCCGGCGATGCGAATTTCTGTACGAGGATGGAGGAACCGGAAGAGGCAGAGCACTTTTAAGCAACGCTGCGGCGTGAGGTTGTCGGCCTGTTCTAACGGTGTGCCAGCAACCGGGGTGAGCATGTTCAAGGGAATGGAATCCGGCTTCACATCACGCAATGCCGTCGCCAGTTCGACGAGGTCTTCGTCGGTTTCGCCCATGCCGACAATGCCGCCGGAGCAGATTTCCAAACCCGCCGCGCGCGCGTTCTTGATCGTCGCCAGCCGGTCTTGGAAGGTGTGGGTCGTGCAGATCGATGCGTGGAAGGCTTCGCTGGTGTTCAAATTGTGGTTCACACGATCGACGCCGGCGGCTTTGAGGCGCTTGGCTTGAGATTCACTCATCAGGCCGAGTGAGCAGCAGATCTGAATCGGAACTTCCTGTTTGATCGAGCGGACCGCTCCGGCAATTTCGTCGATTTCCCGATCCAAGGGGCTGCGCCCGCTGATGACGATGCAATAGCGCTGAGCTTTGGAGGCGGCGGCTTGCCGTGCGCCCTCCATCATCTGCTTCTGCGGAAGCAGGTTATACCGCTCGATCGGGGCGGTCGAGATGGAGGACTGCGAACAGTAATGACAGTCTTCCTGGCAGGCTCCGCTCTTGGCATTCTGCAACATCTGCAGCCGGACGGTACGGCTGAAATATTTGGATCGGACTTGGAAAGCTGCGTGCAACAGCGCAAGCAGCTCATCATCCGGCGCATTCAACACGGAACGGCACTCGTCTCTCGTCAGGGGTTCGTCATTGAGGGCTTTGTCAGCCAAGGTCAAATAGTTCATGGGATCCTCAAAAAGTGGCGATGTCGATGGTGCTCTGCCGTGCCGCCGATATCTAGAAGCGAAGAGAGAGGTTGCACAACGCGACCAGGTCAAATGATCGGCAGACGCTGGCGGGAAACCTACACGGTTTCAAACGGAGAAGCAATGCCTTGGTAGGGCACGGAGGGAACAGAAGAGGGCTCTCCGGCGGAGCTGACGGCGCTTTGGCTGGCTTCGAGCCAGGGGAGGGCGGTGAGGGTATTCCACTTGGCGCAGCGCCGGCAGCGGCCCGACCATTCGACGGATTCCTGCTGGCACTGGGTACAGATATAGGGGACGACCACGCGTTTCTTGAAACTGAGGGCTTTCTTCAATTCCACGATGGCTTCTTCAAAATGCTGCTTCCGCAAGTACAGGTTGGCCATGATCTTATGATAGTCCAAGAGGTGATCTTGGGGGCCTTCAATCGTCGACAGCTGATCGAACGCCTCATCGACCATTTCCAACCGATAGTAGAGCTTGCCGAGGTAGAACTGGAGCACGGGATTCTGCGGGTCCTGCTGCAAGGCCTCCTGATAGACCCGAATGATTTCGCTGGGCTCGCCTTGATCCAGAAACAACTCCTCCAACCGGTGGAGGATGATCACGCTGCGCGTCCGCGAGTAGACTTTTTTCAAGATTTCGACGGCATCTTTCGTCTTGCCTTCATGGATCAGAATTTCACCGATTCCGATATAGGCCGGCAGAAAACTCCGATCCTTCTTAATCGCTCCCCGGAAATATCGCCGAGCTTTATCGGGATGTCCGCGTTCGAGCAGTTGACGCCCGACTTCATACATGCATCCGATGAGCAGAGCCGCTTCAGCTTGTTTTTCAGGGGCGGGAAGATTGGCTTTGAGCAAACGATGTTGGATCTCCAGCGCATCGCTCCACCGCTCCATGCGGATATTGAGATTCCGTTTCCTGATGAGCGCGGTCAGATTGTCGGGTTCGATCTTGAGGATTTGCTGAAGTGCCTGAAGCGCCTCCTCGTAACGTTTGGCGTCCTCCAGATCCTTGCCCAATTCCAACAACACCTCGATGTTTCGTTCGTCCACTCGTTGCGCATGTTGATGGAGCCGGATCGCTTCCGGGAAGTTGCGCTCTGATCGGTAGATATTCCCCAGCCATAGAAGGGAATCGACTCGATTGGGGTCGATCGCCAGGGCCTTCTCCAAAAGCGTGATCGCGTCCAAGGTGCGTTTGGACATGAACGCATGGGTTCCGTCTCGGTGGAGGGTGTCGACCTTCTCTCTCCGGCGCATCAGGCGGTTGCTTCGCCAATTCAGGATTAAGTGCGCCGTTTGCTGGAGCCCGACGACGAACGTCGCAATCACCGCCCCACAGGCCATGGAAATCACGACAAGCGTGACGGGGCTGAGCTCAAACTCCGCGCCGGGCGCGGTATGGATGAGGATGGTCCCTGGATTCAGTTCGCGGAAATAACTGTAAATGAATACGCCGGCGCTGATGAGGAAAATAGTGATCAGCAGCTTGAACATGGCCTAGACCATCTTCTGTGAAGTCGCCTTCTGGATCATCCGCCCCTTTGCGGCGGCTATCGGAGCCGATGTTTCGTCCGGAACGGGAATCTGCTGCGCGTCGCTCCACAGACGCTCAAGGGCATAATGCGAGCGCGTGTCTTGCCTGAAGACGTGGGCGACCACATCGCCGAAATCGATCAAGACCCATTGGCCCGATGTGGTGCCTTCGAGACTCAGTGGTCGTTGACCCGCGCGCGAGAGGACATCGGCGACGGAATCAGCGATCGCGCGTGTTTGTCGGTCGGATTCAGCCGACCCAATGACCAAGTAATCAGCGATTGACGTCAGCGGGGCGACATGGAGGACTTGGACATCGATGGCCTTTTTGTCGAGCATGGCCCTGGCTACGGCTAGGGCGGTGGCCTTAGATGCGCGTGTGATCGCTGTCCTCCAGATAAAGGCTATGGCGAAGTATATAAGATTCTACTAGGGGGGGCAACATATTTACCAAGGGGAGTCCGTTCCGAACTCTCCGTCTGATCTCTGAGGCCGAGGTTGAACAGGGCGGAACGGCCAGACACGTGACTCCCGAAGCAGAGGGGACGGCAATGTCGAGCCTGTTGAGGGCACCGGTGTCCAGCTCTGTCAGGCTCTCAGGATCGAGTGGGGGGAGCAGTGACATTTCAGCCAATGCCCGAAAAGATTGCCCCGGCCTGGGAACGACCACGAAACGGCAGATCCGTAAGAGCTCTTGTGGTTCTCTCCATGTCGGGAAGTCGAGAAAGGCGTCGAGACCGATGATGAAGAACAGCTCCGTGGAGGGGCCATACTGCTGTCGCACTGCGCGGATGGTATCGATCGAATAGGACTTTCCTTTTCGTTGCATCTCGATGTCCGACACCGTGAACAGCGGGTCGTCCGCGATCGCCAGCCGGACCATTTCAAGCCGAACATTCGCCGAAGCCAGCGCGCCGTCCCGCTTATGGGGTGGGTCGCCGGTCGGGATGAAGAGGACCTGGGAGAGCCGCAGCCGCTCCTGCACGTGCCGGGCAATGGCCAGATGACCATGATGAATAGGATTGAAGCTTCCACCCAATAAGCCGAGACGCATGGAACAATGTTGAATGTTTAATGGTTAATGTTCAAGGTATGAATGCGGTTCAGCGGATCTTGATGTCATTCATTCAACATGAACCATCGACCATGTCCTATTACAGGATAACCAAGTTGTCTCGGTGAATGACTTCCTCATACTCTTGGGGTCCGAACTGTTCATGAATATCCGCAGTCTTGAAGCCTTTCATCCGGCCTAATAAGTCGGATGATACGTTCACCAGGCCTTTGGCGAATTCCTTTCCGTCCGTATCGAGACAACTGACCGGATCGCCGGCTTCAAATGATCCCGTCACCTTGTGGATGCCGGATGCCAGGAGGCTTTTCCCTCGCTTGGTCAAGGCGTCCACCGCCCCCTGATCGAGATGGACCTGGCCGCGAGGGCGAAGCGTAAAGGCGATCCAATGTTTACGGCTGGTCAGCCGACGTTCCCTGGCGAGGAAGAGACTGCCTCCGGGTCCGCCGCCAAGGACCGCGGGGAGGAGTCCGGCTTGCTGGCCATTGAGCACCAACGTCGGAATCCCATACTCGCCGACTTTTTTGGCGGCTCGAAGTTTCGTCGCCATTCCGCCGGTCCCTTCAAATGTGCTGGACACCCCTGCCAGACGCTCGATATCGTGAGTCATCTCGGTAATCAGCGGAATCAATGTGGCCGACGGGTTTTTCCGCGGATCTTCCGTGTGCAGCCCATCGACGTCGGAAAGAATCACCAGCAAGTCCGCATCGGCCAGATGAGCCACTTCGCTCGCGAGGGTGTCGTTGTCGCCGACCCTGATTTCATCGACCGCGACGGTATCGTTTTCATTGATGATGGGCACGATGCCGAAACCGATGAGTGCCGCGAGGGTATGGCGAGCATTCAGAAATCGGCGGCGATCCGCGAGATCCTGGTGGGTCAGCAGAATCTGGGCCACTTGAATATTGAGGCGTTCAAACGCTTTTTCATAGGCCCACATGAGCCGGCTCTGTCCCACGGCCGCCGCCGCTTGTTTGACCGGGAGACTCTTGGGATACTCCTTCAGCTGTAACTTTCGGATACCGGAGACGATAGCGCCGGAAGAGACCACCAGGATTTCCCGACCCTGGGCTCGGAGTGTCGCGATATCATCAGCCAATCGCTCAATGTGCTGAGGGCGCAGACCTTCCGCGCGCGAAGCGATCAGGCTGCTGCCGATCTTGATGACGATCCGCCTCGCTTGTCCTAAGAGCTTGTCTCGCATGGTGTCTTTCGTGCGCGCACGACCTGTTTCCCGATGTACGCGATCAAGTCAGCGAGTCCTTGATTCGTGGCGGCGGAAATCGGCAAGCAAGGATAGCCGTTGAGGCGGCAATAGGTCTGCAGCAGGGCAAACCGGTCGCTGGTGCCGATCACATCGATCTTGGTCGGTACGACGGCGAATGGGCGCGTCGCGAGCCCTTCGTCATAGGCGGCAAGTTCCCGTCGCAAGGTCTCAAATCCGATCACGGGATCATCAGGGGCCCATTCCGAGACATCGATCAAGTGGAGCAAGAACGCGGTGCGTTCGATATGGCGGAGAAACTGCACACCCAGGCCTTTCCCCTCGTGGGCGCCTTCGATCAGGCCTGGAATATCGGCCACGACGAAGCTTCCATCGGACCCCACTCGGACAACGCCGAGGTTGGGGATCAGTGTGGTGAAGGGGTAGTCAGCGATTTTGGGACGGGCGGCCGAGATAGCGGCAATCAGGGTCGACTTGCCGGCGTTGGGAAAACCGACCAGCCCGACGTCGGCGAGCAACTTCAGCTCAAGCCGCAATGTTCGGGCTTCGCCCGGAGTTCCGGGAGTGCACTTCGTCGGCACTCGATTGACGGAGGTGGCAAAGTTGCTGTTGCCTTTCCCGCCTCGCCCGCCGTGGGCGATGACGGCCGTTTGGCCGTCTTCGATGAAATCCACGAGTATTTCTTCCGTCTGGTCATCGGAGACAATGGTGCCGACTGGAACAGTGATCGTCAGATCTTCTCCGGAACGACCCGTGCAATTGGATCCGCCGCCGTGTCGCCCGTCCTCAGCCTCATAATGGTTTTGGTAGCGGAGGTCGAGCAGGGTCGTCAAGCGATGAGATGCGGTCATGACGATGTCGCCGCCGTTGCCTCCATCTCCGCCGTCCGGGCCTCCACGCGGGACAAACATCTCCCTGCGGAAACTGCAGATGCCGTTTCCGCCACGACCGGCTCGTACCGCGATATGTGCTTCATCGACAAACATAATCTGTCAACGTTCCGTAGCCTGCCGGTTAACGACGATAGGAAAGTATACCCCGACCCTGCCTGGAGAGGGAGCGAGAAGTTAGGCAGCGTGATCGTAACGGAGGGAAGCAGGAAAGAGAATCAGGATTTGGCCGGAACAGGATATACACTGACTTTTCGTCTGCCGCGCCCACCTTCAAACTTGACCACACCGGTCATTGTAGCGAAGAGAGTGTGGTCTCTTCCAAGGTCTACATTGAATCCGGGGAAAAATTTGGTGCCGCGCTGGCGGACGATGATGCTGCCGGCTGTTACGGTCTGACCACCATAGGCCTTGACCCCCAAATATTGAGGATTGCTGTCACGACCGTTACGTGATGATCCGCCGCCTTTATTTGTTGCCATGGTAAGTCCTTATTGTGTCTTTAGGCCGTTGCGATATTCGTAATCAACAGTTTGGTGAATCCTTGTCGGTGTCCGCGGGTGCGGCGATAGTTCTTGCGGCGCTTCTTCTTGAAAACGGTAATCGATCGGGTTCGTCCTTGCCGCACGATTTCAGCCGTGACCTTGGCCCCGTTAAGGAGTGGCTGTCCAACCAGAACACCAGCGTCACCATGGACGAGACGGACCTGGCCGAGTTCTATCTCAGCCCCGACGTCTCCTGGCAGCCGTTCGACCTGAATCGTCGATCCGGTTTCGACTCGATACTGTTTACCGCCTGTCTCAACGATCGCGTACATTTTTTCCCTCTCCGAGCTTAAAGAAGGGTTCATTTAACATGGAGATATGAGAGGTGTCAAGACAAACTAGGAGCATCGGGAGCGTATGCGATCGCACGCATGCCCCCCTCTTCGGAGGGCTAGGAGAGCGATCGTGCCGACACGTATGCTGGGCACACTGTCGCGAGGGGGCGTTTTCAGTGTTTCCGCGATACCAATCGGGAGACGGCAACAAGATCATGGCTTACACCAACAAGTTTGTGATCCGCACCTATCATCGGATTCCCGTTCGCTGTGTCGTGTACTATCTGGGCGGAGATTTCCTCGGAAAAGGAACGGCGATAAACCTGTGTCGTAACGGGTTTCGTGTCTTGGGCGATCATCAAGTAGTCCCTGGAATGGAACTGGTCGTCCGGCTCACCCTTCCCGACAAAGATGAGCCGGTCGAAATCCAGCGCGTCGTTGTTCGATGGGTGCGCGGCCTGTTGTTCGGCGGCAAGGTCGTGACCATGAGTCCGGAGGGAGAAGAGCGAGTCGGAACGTTTCTGAGTGCCCGCCTGCGCGCTTATTGCGCCTCTACGTAAGCGCGTCCATCATCAGGCGAGTCGGTTCGGAGGCTCGCCGGCCTGTTTGCTTGACCCACGTTCAGCCTCACGCTATAGTTCGTCACGCCCGCTCCTCACGGGCGGAATGAGTACGATGGCTCGATGGAGATCGCCGTCAATGTTGGAACCGGTTGATAAAATCTGGATGGACGGGAAGTTTGTCGGGTGGGGGGAGGCCAACGTCCACATTCTCACTCATTCACTGCACTATGGCCTTGCCGCGTTTGAAGGTATTCGGTGCTATAAAGGCAAATCAGGATCCGCAATCTTCCGGCTTCAGGAACATGTCGATCGACTGTTTGATTCGGCCCATATCGGCATGATGGCCATGCCGTATGACAAAAAGCAGATCACCGACGCCATCATCGAAACCGTTCGCGTGAATCGTCTCGAGGCCTGTTACATTCGTCCGCTGGTCTATATCGGGTATGGAGCGATGGGCGTCCATCCAGGGGACAATCCGATTCGGGTGGGCATTGCCGCTTGGCGGTGGGGCGCCTATTTGGGGGATGATGCATTGGCCAATGGGATGCGCGCCTGCATCTCGTCCTTTACGAGGCACCACGTGAATGTGTCCATGACGCGGGGGAAAATATCCGGGTACTATGTGAACTCCATCATGGCCAAGCGGCAGGCGAAGGCCGATGGATATGATGAGGCGATTCTTCTCGATCCGGAAGGGTATGTTGCCGAGGGAACGGGAGAGAATGTATTCATCGTTCGGCGGGGCGTTCTCAAGACAACGCCGTTGACGTCGGTGCTTGAAGGGATTACGCGAAACTCCGTCATCCAATTGGCTCAAGAGCGAAACATCACCGTGGTGGAGGAACGATTCACGCGCGATGAAATGTATATTGCCGACGAAGTTTTTGTGACGGGAACCGCGGCGGAGTTGACCCCGGTTCGAGAAATCGACAACCGGCGCATCGGAGCCGGCACCCCAGGACCGATGACACGCGCCCTCCAAGACACTTTCTTCTCAATCGTGCGCGGTGAAGACCTCGCGCACGAGTCCTGGCTGACTCGTATCTGATACCCTTACAAGCCCAAAAACGTCAACCGTCGATCGAGAGTGAAATAGACCGGGACTCTCTCTCGATTGCCGAATGACGACCGGCGAAGAACAGGTCAGTGGCCTGCCGCGGGAGTCTCTCCAGAAGGATGCGAATCCCCTGAAGGCTGAGCGGGTGGAGCAGCCGGGGGAGCCGTGGGTTCGCTCTTGGGCTGCATGTCGATGACGGTCGAAGAGAAGTTTCGTTGCTTGGCTAAAATGGCCAGACTGAACGATGTCACCATGAACACGGCCGCCACAACGACCGTCAGCTTGCTCAGAAAATTTGCCGGGCCACGGCTGCCGAACACCGTCTGACTGGATCCTCCGAACGCGGCGCCGATTTCAGCCCCCTTCCCCGATTGGAGAAGAATCGCCCCGATCATCAGGAAGCAGATAAAGACATGGACAATAACAATCAACGTATACAGCATGAGATCTCAGACTCCGATTGATCGAGCGACGGACGCAACCGTCGCGATTGTAGCAAAGGACTCGACTTGGAGACAAGCGCCACCGATAAGCGCGCCGTCGATCTGGTCCGAGGCCAGTAACGATTCGATATTGTGGGGCGTGACGCTTCCTCCATAGAGAATTCTCGCGCGGTCGGCGATCGCGGGAGAGGCTGTGGCGGCAAGGACTCGCCGAATAGCCCGGTGGGCCTCGACGGCTTGCTCGGTCGTGGCCGACTTACCGGTCCCAATGGCCCAGACCGGTTCATACGCGATGGTGACGGTGGCCAGCGCCTCCGCGGCAAGGCCGGACAGGCCGTCGCGCAATTGTTGCGTCAGTACGTCGTCGGTCGTGCCGTTGTCTCGTTCCGTCATCGTCTCGCCGATGCAGAGAATGGGGCGCAACTCGTGGTTGAGCGCCGCTCGGATCTTCTTCTGGATCCGATCGCCCTGTTCGCCGAAGATGGTTCGCCGCTCTGAATGCCCGACAATGACGTAGCGACAACCGAGATCCTTGAGCATCGGCGCGGAGACTTCTCCCGTGTAGGCACCCTGATCTTCCCAGAACAGATCCTGCGCTCCGAGTTGAATCGGAGACGAAGCGCCCAGCGCCGTGCGGACCGATTCGAGCGCCGTAAACGGGGGAGCCACGACGAGCTCAAGGTTCGGCAGCTGAGCAGAAACACGCGCGTTCAGATCGCGAATGAAGATGGTCGCTTCAGACGCGGTCTTATTCATTTTCCAATTGCCGACGATCAGGACAGTGCGCACGGCGATTTCCAAGGATTTCCGTTACAGTTGTCGGGCGTGTGAATCAGTCCGCGCGGTCAGGCAGGGCCGCCAGGCCTGGAAGTGTTTTGCCTTCGAGTAATTCCAGGGCCGCGCCCCCTCCGGTCGAGATGAATGACATATTCTCCGATTCGCCGGACCGATGAACGGCCAACGCCGTTTCGCCGCCGCCGACGATGGTGAGCGCATAGGCATCGGCGATTGCGTGAGCCATCGCCATGGTGCCTCTGGCGTAGGCGTCGATTTCAAAGACTCCCATCGGTCCGTTCCACAGGATGGTTTTCGCGTTTTGGACCGCCTCATTGAAGAGTTTGACCGAGGCCGGCCCGATATCGAGGGCATACCATCCTTTGGGGATCTCTTGCACCGGGACGATTTTCGTTTCAGCGCCGACCTCTCGGCTGGTTGCGACAACGCAATCGACGGGCAGGTAAAATTTGACTCCTCGCGAGAGCGCATGCTCTTCGATTCCTCGCGCGAAATCCAGCATATCCATTTCAACGAGGGAGTTGCCGATCTCCATGCCTTTGGCCTTCAGGAACGTAAACGCCATGCCGCCGCCGATGATGACCTTGTCGACCTTCTTGCCCAGGTTTTCAATCACGCCGATCTTTCCGGACACCTTCGCGCCTCCCAGGACGGCGGCAAACGGGCGCACGGGATTGGCGATGGCGCCTTCGAGATACTCAATTTCCTTCTTGAGCAGCGCTCCAGCCGCTGCGTCCTTAATGTACTTCGTGATTCCGACGGTCGATGCATGGGCTCGGTGGGCTGCCCCGAAGGCGTCGTTGATGAAGACATCGCCCAGCGAGGCCAGGGCTTTGGCGAAGCCATCGTCGTTTTTTTCCTCTCCGGTATGAAAACGGAGATTTTCCAGTAACAGCACATCTCCGTCCTTCATCTTGGCGACCAGCTTTTCAACGGCCGGGCCGATACAGTCCGGCGCGAAGACCACTTCTTTCCCGAGCAGTCGTCCCAAACGCTTTGAGACAGCGGCGAGGCTGTACTTCGGTTCGAAAGCGCCTTTCGGCCGACCGAGGTGAGAGCAAAGAATGACTTTGGCGCCTTCATCGACGACGCGATTGATCGTCGGCAGAGTGGACCGGATGCGGGTGTCGTCGGTAATTTGCAGCGATTCATCGAGCGGCACATTGAAGTCGGCGCGGATGATGACGCGCTTGCCGCGAAGTTGCACATCGTCGATGGTCTTCTTGTGCAAGTTCATCGAGCGCTCCTCTCGTAGGTGCTGTGAACTGATAAATTGGTCAGAGGGATGGATTCGTGTGAAACGTGCCCCGTCATCCCTGGTGCCACATTCAGTGCGTAACAGATTTTCCGGCCAGGACCTTCACCAGGTCGCGGACTCGGCATGAATAACCCCATTCATTGTCGTACCACGCCGTCACTTTGACCAGGCGCTTGTCCACGACGTTGGTCAACGGGGCATCGACGGTGGCCGAGTGAGCGTCGCCTTTTTGGTCGATCGAGACGAGGGGCTCTTCGGAGTACTTGAGAATGCCTTTGAGTGGACCGTCCGCTGCCTTCTTGAAGGCCGCGTTGACGGATGCGATATCGCAATCCCTCTCCGTTTCGACCGTAAGATCGACCAGCGAGACATTCGGGGTCGGGACACGAATGGCAAGCCCGTCCAATTTGCCCTTCAGTTCGGGGATGACCAGATGCAAGGCCTTGGCCGCTCCGGTGCTGGTAGGAATCATCGACATGCCGGCTGCGCGGGCGCGTCGAAGGTCTTTATGAGGCAGATCCAACAATTGTTGATCGTTGGTGTACGAATGGATGGTGGTCATGATGCCGTGCTTGATGCCGAACGTTTCCAGCAAGACCTTTGCCACCGGCGCCAGACAGTTCGTCGTGCAGGAGGCATTGGACACAATGTGATGCGATTTGGGATCGAGCTTGTCTTCGTTCACTCCGAGCACGATGGTGACATCGGGATCTTTCGACGGGGCCGAGATAATCACGTGTTTGGCCCCGGCGGACAAATGTTTTCCTGCCGCGTCTCGGTCGGTAAATCGGCCGGTCGATTCGATCACCACGTCCACGTTCAGCGCTTTCCAGGGCAGTTCTTTCGGGTCTTTCATCGCAAGCACTTTGATGGGAGTCCCATCAACGAAAATGTGGTCTTCCTTGGCTTCGACAGTGGCCGGAAGGGTTCCGTGTACGGAGTCATACTTGAGCAGGTATGCGAGAGTCTTGGCGTCCGTGAGATCGTTAATGGCGACGATCTGCAGATCTTTGTCGCCCATCGAGGCGCGGAATACATTGCGTCCGATGCGTCCGAATCCATTGATTCCAACTCGAATGGCCATAGCGTAATCCTCTACATGATAATGATGGGTTCAGTATAACCAGGTGTTTCGCCGGAACAAATGATAGTATCGATGCCTTCTCCTTCTTGTCAAGGTTTGAGACGCGGGCTCAGTGGAAAGGGGGAGAATACGATTCCGTGGGTTCCGAGCCTCGCCCATCTTGCCTGTCGATCGAGATCTTGGCTAGAGTTTGACCGTCAGTCCGGTGGACCGCACATTCGATATGAATAAATCATTATCAGATCACGCGATGGAGGTATTGCAGTGGGCTCGTGTCCTTGAATTTCTGGCAGCGCATGCGCAATCGGCGATGGGAGCGGCTCAATGCCGGGCGTGCGTCTTATCGTGCGACCTCGCGGAAGCGCGCCGGCGCCAACAAGAGACGACTGAGATGGTGAGCGTGCTGGAGGGGAGTGATCCGATGCCGGCGCTCACCTTCCCCGATATTCGTGAGCAACTGATCCGATCCGGAAAGGGAGGCGCGCTTGAGGCCGTCGAGTTGCGGGACTGTGCGGTGGTGCTGGCCCTGATGGCGGACGTAGCGCGGTACGCCGAGGCTCACCAAGGCGCGCTGCAGGCTTTGGCGCGAGTCTTGGAGCCACTGCATATCACACAAACCTTGAAGGGTGTCCTGAGGGCCATCGAGGGCGCAATCCAGTCGGACGGTTCCATGAAAGATACGGCCTCGCCGGAGCTACGGCGTCTGACTCACCAGGCTCAGGGGTTGAAGCAAGAGATGCGGCAGCAGCTTGAGCAGCTCCTCCACTCCAAGCGCTATGCGGATGTGCTCCAAGAGTCGTATTTCGCTCAGCGAGAGGGGCGTTACGTCGTGCCGGTGAAGGCGGACATGCGAGGGAGAATTCCCGGGATCGTCCACGATGTGTCGTCCAGCGGGGCCACCGTCTTTCTGGAGCCGCGGGAATTGGTTGAGCTGAACAATTCCATCAAAGTGGCGGATTTGGAGATTGAACGGGAGGTCCAGCGCATCTTGCGGGAACTCACCGCTCTCGTGGCCTCAAGAGCGGGGGATATCGGCCAAGGCATGGCGGTACTGGCTGACTGTGATGTCATTCGAGCAAAGGCCGAGATGAGTCGTCGACTGAAGTGTCGCCCCGTCGTCTTGAATGGGGATGGTCGCGTGATGCTCAAGCAGGCACGGCACCCGCTGTTGCTTATCGCGAAAGATCATGTCGTCGCGAACGACGTGTCGATGGATGAGAAGGTCCGTGTCCTTGTGATTTCCGGGCCGAACACGGGAGGAAAGACCGTCACACTGAAAATCGTCGGGCTGTTTGCCCTTATGGCACGGGCCGGACTGCATCTCCCCTGCGCTCCGGAATCGGAGATGGCGCTGTTTACCGATCTCTACGCCGATATCGGCGACGCGCAGGATCTGACCCGCGATCTGTCCAGCTATTCCGCCCATATGACGAGCCTGATCCGACTCCTCTCCGAGAGCGCCGCCCAACCGATGTCGAGCGAACGTTCCACGCCTCGCTCGCTGGTTCTCTTGGACGAGCCTGTGACTTCCACCGATCCGCAAGAAGGCGCGGCGTTGGCCGAGGCGCTGCTGTGCCGCTTGGCTGAGCTGAACATGAAGGTGGTGGTGACGACGCATTACGGCGCGCTCAAAGAGCTGGCGCAGACGACCTCCGGTTTTATGAATGCCAGCGTGGAGTTCGACGTGGAACGATTGGCGCCGACCTATCGATTGTTCATCGGGATTCCCGGCGGTTCATCCGCCTTTGAGATTGCCGGCCGCCTGGGTATGGATTCAAACATTCTGAACGATGCGCGGAGGCGGTTACATCATGAGGATCACCGGCTTGACGAGTTGATGGCTGATTTGCAGCGCAAGCAACGTCAACTGACTGAAGACGGCGAGAGGGCTCAACGGGCTAGACTAGAAGCCGAACAAGCGGCTCGGGAGGCGCAGGCGCTTCGCGCGCAACTGGAAGAAGCCGAGCAGGAGGCTCGACGTGGGCTCAAGAAGAAACTGGGCGAACAATTTCAACGGGCACGGGCCGAGGTTCAGGCCACCGTCGATTCGTTGAAGCGAGAGCAGAAACTCATCAAAGCGAAAGAGACCAAGCAGCGACTCAGTGAGCTGGAAGTGAAAACGCGACAGGAGCTGGCTCCCGCGAGTGAACCGGTTCCGGTTGAACAACTGACGGTCGGCGATGTCGTTGAGATCGTCGGACTGGGCATGACGGGGAGTTTGCTTGAACCGCCACAGGGGAAAAAACGGGTTCGGGTCAAAGTCGGCGAGGGCGAGTTGCTGGCGACCGTCTCGAATCTGGTGGGTTTGGCACGTGAAACCGGTTCCGGAGCACCACCGCAGACACCCTCGCCGTCCGACTCCCGCCGGTTTTCAACGGGCGGTGGACTGGGGCTTGATGAACAGACCGTGGTGGATGTGCGGGGCCAAGCCGCGGATGAGGCACTCGATCAGGTCGTGGCGGCCTTGGATCGGGCGACGTTAGATGGAGCGCCCTTCCTCCGCATCATTCACGGCCACGGGACTGGTCGACTCAAATCCGTCCTGCGTGAGTATCTGAAAGCCTCGCCCTATGTCGCCGAATTTCGCCCCGGCGATCGAGCCGAAGGGGGGGATGGGGTGACGGTGGCGAAGTTAGGGTGATGGGTGGGCTTATGTCATGTCGCAGAGTGGCATTCTTTGAAATATTTTTGATGCTCGCCTGTATAGTTTTTGATCCACCGCAGTATCCAACTCGATACCACATCTGATTCAGCCATCAATCCGTTCCAGACTCATCCCGCGTTATTGAGTCGCGGAACTACCTGCGTTGCGGTAATTTTCACTCACTCCTTATGTGTGGCACTGCGTGGTATCAAGTTTGCTCAGTCGTTGCCTGTCTCAGGTTGCATAGAAACCCAAGAGCCGGCAACGAGTCTACATTGTCACGGGGTTATCATCGATCAGTCTTTGGCAAAGTGTTCACGCAAGAACCATGTCGTCTAACCAGGAGGGGCATCATGCGCAAAGCAACATTCTTGGAAACGCAGAATCGAAAGGCGCCCACGATGAAGCGCCTGAGGGAATTGGAGCATGAGAACGGTCTGCTCAAACTTCTGTATACGGATCTGCTGCGGAAGTTTTCGACGATGAAGGACGGACTTACTCGAAGCGCGAGGGTCTGTTAAGCGACAGGGGTTCCGCTTATCGGCGGGGGTGGCCATTCGTAGATAAGACCCTACATAAGGCCTTGTGTTTGTGCATTCTCCGAGTCTCTCACCGGATGGCTTTTGCCGAGGTGACTTAGCCCGGTGAGGAATTTACCGCAGCCGTGAGGATACTCCGCGGCGATCAGATGTTTGCTGCGCGCTTTATCCATAAGTGATTGATCTAGAGGGCCTGTTCCTTGACAGGAGAAAAGCATTCTTGCTAGCTTGGCGTGGTATTTCGAAGATAACATCGAATCGTCTCTCCCGACCAGGCTGTAGGTTCTGTGACGTTCCAAGAACTTATTCTGACTCTCCATCGCTTCTGGGCCGATCACGGTTGTGTGATTCATCAACCCTATGACATGGAAATGGGCGCGGGGACATTTCATCCCGCCACATTTCTGCGATCACTTGGACCGGAGCCGTGGCGGGCGGCCTATGTGCAGCCATGCCGCCGTCCGACGGACGGCCGCTATGGCGAAAACCCCAACCGTCTTCAACATTACTATCAGTATCAGGTCGTGCTGAAGCCTTCACCGGACAATTTTCAAGAACTGTATCTGGAAAGTCTGGCCCGGCTGGGGATCAATCCCAAGGAGCATGACATTCGTTTCATCCAGGACGATTGGGAGTCTCCGACGCTGGGGGCATGGGGACTCGGATGGGAAGTGAGACTGGACGGGATGGAGATCACCCAGTTTACGTATTTTCAAGAGATCGGCGGGATTGAACTCAGCCCGATCACCGGCGAGATCACCTACGGGACGGAGCGCATCGCGATGTATCTACAGGGGGTGGACAACGTCTTTGATCTCGCGTGGACCGACCAGGTGTCGTATCGGGACATTCATCACGAAACCGAGGTGCAGGGGTCGCGCTACAATTTCGAGGAAGCGGACGTCACGATGCTGATGCAAGGTTTTCAGGCAAACGAAGCGGAATGCAAGCGATTGCTCGCGCAGACCGACAAGCGCCTGACGCTGCCGGCCTATGACTACTGCATCAAATCATCCCATCTCTTCAACCTCCTCGATGCCCGCGGGGCGATCAGTGTGGCGGAACGGACGGGGTACATCGCGCGGGTGCGGGCATTGGCCAGGCAATGCGCCGAGCGCTATCTGGACGAGCGAGACGCGTTGGGATATCCACTGATGAAGACGCAGGTCGCACATCGATGAAGCGCCCGCCCGTGAAAAAGAAACCCCGTCAACACACGACTCGCCGCTCCAACCCTACCGCCGAGCTGTTGTTCGAAATCGGCGTGGAGGAGCTGCCGTTTGAATTTGTCGCGCCGGCCCTGACGGCTCTTCGAGAATCAGCCACCCGCCTCTTTCAGGATGCCCGATTGTCGTTCGGGTCCATCAAGACCTACGGGACCCCTCGGCGGCTTGTCTTGGTCGTGGACGAGTTGCTTGCGCACCAAGCCGCGGTGGTCAAAGAAACGATGGGGCCATCGAAAATAGTGGCATTCGATCAGGCCGGCCGACCCACAAAGGCGGCGATGGGATTTGCGGCCGGACAGGGCGCCACGGTCGAAGGCCTGGAGATTCGGAGCACGCCGAAGGGCGAGTATCTGTTCGCCGTCAAGCGCGATGCCGGACGCAAGACCGTAACCCTGCTTCCGGAATTGCTTCCGCACCTTTTTGAAACGCTGGCTTTCCCGAAGGCCATGAAGTGGAACGAGACGGGGTTGCGTTTCGCCCGGCCCGTGCGCTGGGTCGTTGCATTGTATGGCGGCAAGGTGGTGCCGGTACAAGTGGCCGGTATCAAAGCCGGTAATCGGACGTCCGGCCATCGCGTGATGGGCGGTGGAAAGCCCATCACTGTGCGGGATTTCAAGACCTACAGCAAGGGTCTTGAAAAGCTAGGGGTGATGCTTGATCCCGAACGCCGTCGAGCGTCGATTCAGCAGCAAGTCGATCGGCTCTGTGTCAAGGCGGGTGTCGGATTGAATCCGGATGACACCTTGCTCGATGAGGCGGTGTATACCACGGAGTGGCCCTGTGCCGTTCTTGGCAGCTTCAAGACAGAATACTTAGCGGTGCCTTCGGAAATCCTCATTACGTCGATGAAAGAACATCAGGGGTTCTTCTCGGCCAGGGATAAGAAGTCCGGCAAACTGGTGCCGCATTTTATTGCGATCGCCAACAATGAACCCAAAAACATGTCGCTCATTCGGGCGGGGAATGAGCGGGTGTTGGCGGCGCGGTTGGCGGATGCGAAATTCTTTTTCGACGAAGACCGGAAAGTCACCCTGGAGGAACGGGGACGGAAACTCACGGGCGTTACCTTCCATCACAAGCTCGGGACGATGGCGCAGAAGCAGGAGCGGGTCAAGAAACTCGCAGAAGCGCTTGCAGCCCATCTATGCCCGCAAGATGAGGAATTCCGTCGGACCTGCGTTCGCGCGGCATCGCTTGCAAAGGCGGACCTGCTGACCGGGATTGTCGGTGAGTTTCCTGAACTGCAGGGTGTCATGGGCGGCGAGTACGCGAAGCATGACGGCGAGTCCGAGGCCGTGAGCCAGGCGGTTCGAGAACAGTATCTTCCGCGCGCGATTGAAGGGGAGTTGCCAAAAACGGTTGCGGGGCAAGTCCTGTCTTTGGCCGACCGCCTCGATACCGTCGCCGCGTTTTTCCACGTCGGCATGGTGCCGACCGGCTCGGAAGATCCGTTTGCGCTGCGGCGGCATGCGACCGCGATTGTCCGGCTTCTCCTGGAAGGGAAGCTTCGAGTCAATCTGGGGACATACATCAGTCAGGCCATGAACCGTGTATCGGAGGACGGGTTCACGAACGTGTCCGGATCCGAGCGGGAGGGCCTCCGGCAAATCATGGAGTTTGTCTTTGAACGGGTTCGGCACTATGTCCGGATCGCGCATGGTCTGCGCGACGACGTCATCGACTCGGTGCTGAAGTCAGCCTATGATACATCGGTGGATCTCGGCGATCTTGTGCAGAAGATGAAGGCGCTTGAAGCCGTGACGAGAAAGCCGGAGTTCGATCCGTTGATCGTCGGTTTCAAGCGGGCGCATCGGTTGGTGGAAAAAGAGCAGTGGGAACGCCGGCCGGTCGATGCGACGAAGTTTCAGCATCCGTCGGAATCGGCGCTTCACAAGGCAGTCGCCGAAGAAGGAGCGAAGATGAGGTTCGCCCTGTCGATGGGTGACGATCAGGAGGCATTGAACTCCTTGGTAGGGCTGAGGCCGATCATTGATGCATTTTTCGAAGCGGTGATGGTCAACGCGGACGATAAGGCGATTCGCAGCAATCGGCTGACGTTGCTCAAAGAGGTCGATGAGTTGTTCATGTCGTTCGCCGACTTTTCCCAGGTTGTGGTACAAGGGCGATAGGTCGACTCGAACAACGAATTGCCTCGGCAGGGAAAAACGATCTCACAAGCTCCGGCAGGCTGTTCAAAAGGCCTTCCAGCGGGCCGCGGCGAGCGAAGAGGCGAAGCGTATTCTCTCGTACGTTGAGCCTGGGAGCGACGTGAGAATAAAGCGAGGGTCTTTTTCAACAGCCCGGTAGCGAGGATCGGAAAAACAGGAGTCGCCATGGATCAGCCGATGACGGACGAGTGCCGTCGGGCGGACAAGATCCGACGATTTTCTCTTGCCGTCTCGCTGGCCCTGATGGTGCTCTGCAATGCCGTTCTTCTCGGTGGGGTCGCGCTCAGCGGCATTAATCTGGACGATTTGGTGAAGACGCCGGATTTCTTCAACGCGAAGCAGGACGTGTGTCTTCGACTCACGTGGCAATCGATGCCTGGAGCGAGTGAACCAGTCCGACTTTGTTCGGAATGGTTGAATCTCTCCGACCCGAGTGGAACGACCCATTTTCTTCAGCCCGACACGAAGCTCAAGAAGGGGCTTGACGGCCGATACTACGTCGATCAAGGTATCCAAGCTGACTACCGATTATTGATGCTGATGCTGTTTGTCGCCGCTGTTATCATCGGCGGCGTGTGGGCGAAGTGGTTTTTGGTGAACCGCTATCGGATCCGTCTGGAATCAATCGACGGTCGTCGCGCGTCGCCCGCTCATTGATATGCATTTTCCCAGGGGGCTGCGGAGTACTTGGTAGATGTCGGTAACTTGGCCGGAGTTTCCGTACGGTGTTCACACCAGATAACTTCAGGATGCTCGAAAAGGCTGTCCAGCAAGGCCACAGCGAGCGAAGCGGCGAGACGTGCGCTTGGGGTACGTTGAGCCGCTGAGCGAGGCGACCTGCCTCGCGAAGCCGCTTCGGCAAGGCGGGGAACGCCGCTGGAGGACGTTTTCAGTATCCTGCGGGAAGGAGAAGGCACGTGGCAAAGAAATACGTCTACTATTTCGGCGACGGCAAGGCCGAGGGTACGTCGAATATGAAGGAGTTGCTGGGGGGCAAGGGCGCGGGATTGGCGGAGATGACCAATTTGGGCATCTCGGTCCCACCCGGGTTTACGATTTCGACGGAAGCCTGCGTCGAATATTACAAAATCGGCAAGAAGTATCCGCCCGGCATGTGGGATGCCACATTGCAGGCGCTCAAGCGTGTCGAACGCTCAATGGGGATGGGGTTTGGGAATCCTGAGCGGCCGCTGCTGGTTTCAGTCCGATCCGGGGCTCGCGCCTCGATGCCCGGGATGATGGACACGGTGCTGAACGTCGGTCTCACCACGAAGACGGTGGAAGGATTGGCGGTCAAGACCAGAAATGACCGGTTCGCTCAGGATAGCTATCGACGATTTGTGGCGATGTTCGGCAGTATCGTGATGGGTGTGCCACGCGAACATTTCGAAGCGATTCTGAATCTCAAGAAAGAAGAAATGGGCGTGAAACACGAGACGCAGCTGGATGCGCGCGCGCTGCGCGACCTTGTGGAGCGGTTCAAATCTTTGGTCAAGGAAGAAACGGGCCATGCCTTCCCGGATGATCCGAATGAGCAGTTGAAGCTGGCGATCGACGCGGTGTTTTTATCCTGGAACGGCGCGCGCGCGATCACCTACCGCCGGCTGAACGGCATCCCGGATCACTGGGGGACGGCGATCAACGTCGTGGCCATGGTGTTCGGCAACATGGGCGACACCAGCGGCACCGGGGTGGCGTTTACGCGCGATCCCAACACGGGTGAGCGGAAGTTTTTCGGCGAGTGTTTGATGAATGCGCAAGGCGAGGACGTGGTCGCCGGAATTCGGACGCCGCTGCCGGTCACGGAATTGGCCCGAACCGTGCCTCCCGCCTATAAAGAGCTCGAGCATACCTACAAGCGATTGGAAAAACATTACCGCGACATGCTCGACCTGGAATTCACGATCCAGGAAGGCACGCTGTATATGTTGCAGACGCGGGTCGGGAAACGCACCGGTATTTCCGCCGTGCGCATCGCCGTCGAGATGGTCAATGAAGGCTTGATCACCAAGCGCGAGGCGGTGCAGCGGGTCGGTCCGGATCAGCTTGCGCAGTATCTCTATCCGATCTTCGACACCCAATCCGAAGCGGGTTCGACCCCATTGGGCAAGGGATTGCCGGCCGGACCCGGAGCGGCCGCGGGAAAGATCGCCTTGACGCCGGATCGCGCCGTTGAAATGAAGGCAGCCGGGCAGCGGGTCGTGCTGGTGCGCGACGAAACCAGCCCCGACGACATTCATGGCATGAACGCCGCGTCCGGGTTCGTGACGGCGCGAGGCGGAATGACGTCCCATGCGGCGGTGGTGGCGCGACAGATGGGTAAAGTGTGCGTGGCCGGGTGCGAAGCGGTCGAAGTCATCGATGCCCAATCGGTGCGGATCGGGTCGAAAGTGTTCCGGGAAGGCGACTATCTGTCCGTGAACGGATCGACCGGGAATGTGTATGACGGCGACATTCCCGTCATGGAATCCGAGATCATTCAGGTGGTGCAGGGGAAGCTGGATGCGAAGCGGTCGCAAAAATATCAGCTCTTCTCCACCATCCTCTCATGGGCGGACAGTGTGCGGACGATGAAGGTGCGCGCGAATGCCGATGTGCCGGACCAGGCCAAGATCGCCCGAGGATTCGGCGCCGAAGGCATCGGGCTCTGCCGCACGGAACATATGTTCTTTGCCGAAGACCGTATTCCGATCATGCAGAAGATGATTCTGGCCAGGACGAAAGAGGATCGGGAAAAGTATCTGGAGCAGTTGTTGCCGCTGCAGAAGCAGGACTTCATCGGACTGTATCGCGAGATGGAGGGGTTTCCGGTCACCATTCGCCTGCTTGATCCGCCGTTGCATGAGTTTTTGCCGAAGCGTGAAGAGTTGATGGTGGAGATCGCTCAGCTTGAGTTGACCGGCGAGGACGGTGTCAAGCTGGAAGAGCAGCGGCGTTTGCTTGCGCGGGTCGAAGAGTTGCATGAATTCAATCCGATGCTGGGGCTGCGCGGATGTCGACTGGGCATTACGATGCCCGAGATCACGCGGATGCAGGCGCGCGCCATTATCGAGGCGGCCTGCGAGTTGGCCAAGGAAGGCAAGAAAATCGTTCCGGAGATCATGATTCCGCTGGTGGGCATGGTGACGGAAATGAAGTCGCAGAAGGATCTCATCCGCGAAGTCGCGCAAGAGACCATGAAGCGCTACAACGTGAAGCTCTCGTACCTTGTCGGGACGATGATCGAATTGCCCCGCGCGGCGGTGACGGCCGAACGGATTGCCGAAGAGGCTGAATTCTTCTCGTTCGGGACGAACGACTTGACCCAGACGACGTTCGGATTCTCCCGCGATGACGCCGCGAAGTTCATCGACCACTATCGAACGGTGAAGATCATGGACGCGGATCCGTTCGCCACGCTCGATCGGGAAGGTGTGGGTTCGCTGATGAAGACGGCCATCGCCGGAGGGCGCGCGTCACGGCCGGGGATCAAGCTCGGCATCTGTGGCGAACACGGCGGAGATCCAAGTTCCGTGGAGTTTTGCCATCAGATCGGGTTGGACTATGTGAGCTGTTCGCCCTTCCGCGTCGCCATTGCGCGGCTGGCGGCGGCACAGGCCGCGATCGCCGAAGCGGACGCCAAGCCACCGGCGGCGCCTAAGCAAGCCGCGACGACGCGCGTCAAAATGAAGATGAAACCCGCGAAGGTGTCACAGTCTTCAAAGCGGGCCAAGCCGGCGCCCAAGGCGCCTTCAGGCAACCGCAAGAAACGGTGACGGACCGCGCACGAGACCTCCGTTATATGACCCTGGCGCTTCGTCTTGCGGCGAAGGGCCAGGGAACGACAAGTCCGAATCCGATGGTCGGAGCCGTCGTGGTTCGTCAGGGTCGAATCATCGGCCAAGGGTTTCATCTCCGACCCGGGACTCCTCACGCAGAAATTCTCGCCCTTCGGCAGGCAGGAAGCCGGGCCAAAGGGGCGACGCTCTATGTCACGCTCGAGCCGTGCTGCCATCTCGCAAAACGAACTCCGCCTTGTGTCCCTGAAATTCTTCACTCCGGCGTCCGCCGTCTGGTGATTGCGATGCAAGATCCGAATCCATCCGTAAAGGGAAAAGGAGTGGCCGCGCTTCGGCGAGCTGGACTCTTCGTCACGGTCGGAGTGGCTCAGCGAGAGGCGGAGAAACTGAACAAAGCCTACTGCCATTGGATGAAAACGGGCCGTCCCTATGTGACGCTCAAGGCGGGCATGACGCTCGATGGAAAACTGGCCACCGCCACGGGGGAGTCGCGATGGATTACGAGCGAGTCGTCCCGTCGCGAGGTCCATCGACTTCGCAGTAACGTGGATGCTGTTCTGATCGGAGTCGGAACCGTTCTGGCCGATGATCCCTCGTTGACCGCGAGAACGGGACCGCGACTCGAAAAGCCGGCACCGAAGCAGTCTCTTCGCATTGTGGTCGATAGTCGCTTGCGTACGCCCCTCAAGGCACAGGTTCTGGCACAACAGGACAAGGCTCAGACGATCATCGTCACAACGGCCGCGGCTCCGGCAGCTCGACGATCGGCCCTGCAAAAGAAAGGCATCGAGATTCTCACCTTGCCCGCTCTGCAGGGCCGTGTTTCATTGTCCGCTCTGCTCAGAGAGCTCGGTCGGCGCGGTATCATGTCCCTCCTCGTGGAGGGGGGCGGTGAGGTCAATGCGGCGATGCTGAAGGCAAAGCTGGTCGATCACGTTCGCCTCTATCTGGCGCCGCTACTGCTCGGCGGGCAGAATGCCAAAGGACTTATTGGGGGAGAGAGCCCGGCACGACTTGTCGATGCGATAGTATTACGACATGTCGTGACACGGTCCGTCGGTCAAGATGTTGTGGTGGAAGGAGATTTGTGATCCTCCGGCTATGGAGTGTGATCCTGTCGGTGCTCGTGGCAGGCAGTGGCGCGCTCGGCTTTGCAGAATCGTCGGTTCAACCGACCGAGGGGCTTGCTTCACTCGTCTATCGATTTCTCGATACGGGTGAGGCGAATGAAGCCGAACATCTCTTGCAGACTATTCTGTCCGATGACAAGGCCTCAGTCGAAGTGGTTTCTGAAATCATCGGGAGGGAAGGCGCGTACCAACGTCAACCCGTCGAGATTCTTCCTCGTGAACAGATCATCGTTCGTGGGCGTTCCTACCCGTTGTCTCTGTTCATTCCCGCGTCGTATCAGACTTCGAAGAGTCACGCCCTCATTGTGTGTCTGCATGGATACGGTTTTACGGGTGAAGAGTATTTGGAGCGGTGGCGAACGAGGTTGGGCGAGGGCTATCTCGTGGCCTGTCCGACCTATCCGTCCGGCGCGTGGTTTACCAGGCATGCCGAGGAGTTGGTATTGGAAACGATCCGAGAGGTCCGGCGGCAGTACCATATCGATCCGGATCGGATCTTTCTCACGGGTATGTCCAATGGTGGGATCGGTGCGTGGTTGATCGGGATGCACCATGCGTCATTGTTTGCCGGTCTCGCGCCCATGGCCGGCGGATTGGACGATGTGTTACTGCCGTTCCTGGGGAATCTTCGCAATACGCCCGTGTATATCATTCATGGAGCGAAAGATCAGGTCATGCCGGTGAGGCTGAGCCGGTCGATCGTCCACGAGTTGGAGACACTTGGTTATTCGCATGTGTACCGCGAACATCAGCGCGAGCATCCCGTCGCAGGAGGTCACTATTTTCCGAAAGAAGAGTTGCCCGATCTTCTCGCCTGGTTCAATAGCCGGCGCCGCGAGCCGTTGCCTGCGCGGCTGACCGTCGTGCGCGATGCCGGCCACTTTCAATCGTTCGCCTGGCTTCGGATCGACTCGACCGACCCGATCGCGGCATTCTCGCAGGACTTGGTCGACAAGCGGGATGAACGAATTCAGCGGCGTGAATATGCCAAGGTGGATGCAGCGATCGTAGGAGCCAATCGGATTGAGGTAACGGCTGATCGGGTTCAACGGTACAGCCTGTTCTTGAACGATCGACTCATCGACTTCTCCAAGCCGCTCACGATCGTCACCAATGGACGTCTTTCATTCAGCGGCGCCGTATCGCCGTCGGTGGAAACGTTGTTGCGGCAGGCCAGGCTCCGACAGGATCCCCAACAGCTTTTTCCCGTCCATCTCACCATCGCCGTTGAAAAGCTCACCCCATGAGCTCCGTTGGGCGGGTCAAACGACACATACTTGGAATAGCCATTGCCGGACTCGGAGCGGGACTGCTCCTCTCTCCTGAGCAGGGGAAGACAGAATCGTGTTCCTTATCGCGTGATCATGCCGGGCTGACGTTTCCTGTTGAACGAGTGGATCCGGCCTGGACCTGCAGGCTGCAACCCATTGTTCAGAGCCATACGACTGAGAGCAAGGTAGGGCCAATCCGAACCGCTCTATCCGAATCGATGTATCGGCATCTCCTGGATCACCCTCCATTTACCGCTTCGTTGATCTGGCGGCTCAATCTCGGCCGCTATGAGTCGGAGATGAGAGGGCCGGGAATATTTTGGGGAGATGACGGCGATGGGACCAAGGGCATCGTTCAACTGGTCTACGAGGACCTTGATTCGCGCATGTACTATCTTGAAGGGTCGCATGAGAGTCGGTTGCTTCCCCATGTGACGGGAAAAGCGGTCGTCTTTCTCAGGATAGGTGTGACGCGAGATGCGAACGGGAATGAAGCGACGGACAATACGTTGGTGGCGTACACCAAGTTGGACAATCGTGTTCTTTCAGGGTTGGTGTCCCTCCTGCATCCGCTTGTTTCGAGGATAGTGACGAGTCGGTTGCAAAAAGGAGTGGAAACGGTGAATCGATTGGGTGTTGCGATGAGGCAAGACCCTCAGCGGGTGTTATCTGAAGCGGCGAGGCCACCGTCGTTACCCGAAGCCCAGGCGGCCTTCCTGAGACATGCGTTGAGCGCCGACCCGGACACTGACAAGGCCCTTCCACCCAGCAGATCTTTCCCATGACGACATCCCGCAGTTTCGCGCTGATCTGCACGGTCGGCATCTTTTGCTTCATCAGCTACAACATGGTGCGGATGCCCGCACTCTCTTTGTTCGCCGAATCGCTCGGCGCGAGCCCAGAACGGATCGGTCTGATCGTATCCGTTTCGACCTTAACAGGCGTCTTGCTGAAGCTACCTTCCGGCGCCCTCTCCGACATCTACGGACGGCGTGTCTTGCTGCGGATCGGCGTGGTGGCGTTCGGGCTGCCGCCGTTTCTCTACCCCTTCATTACGAACCTGGATGCGCTGACGGTCTTACGGTTCATGCATGGGTTGGCGACGGCCATCTTCGCCCCGAGCGCCCTCGCCACCGTGGCGGAGCTCTATCGGGAACGGCGTGGCGCGGCGCTTGGGACCTATACGGCCTGCACGCAGTCCGGCTCTCTCCTGGGCCCCTTTCTCGGTGGGTACCTCATCCATGCGGCAGGATTCTCCACGGCGTTTGTCACGGCCGGTGTCTTCGGCTGCATCGGCATGGCGTTGTTCTATAGTCTTCATCTCGATGTCTCGGTGCCGCAAAGAAAGGAACAGGGGACGGCTGTGGTGCTGTCCGAAATGTGGAAGGGATTTGCCGCCGTCGCCAAAAACAACAAAGTCCTGATCACCAGCATGACCGACGCCGCCAAGATGATTGCGAATGGAGCCCTGATGGCCTTTTTGCCCTTGTACGGGGTCTCAGCGGGATTGAATCCCGGCGAAGTCGGTCTGTTGTTTTCCGTCCAAGCCTGCACGTCGTTCTTTTCCAAACCGATCATGGGACGGATTTCAGATCGAGTCGGTCGCCAGCCGCTGATCATGCTTGGCCTACTTATTTGCGCCGGAACCTTTGTCTGCATCCCATATGTCGCGCTGTTTCCCGTCTTGCTCCTGCTGTCGGCGGGATTCGGCTTCGGTGAAGCGGTCGTATCCTCGTCCTCCTCGGCGCTGGTCGCCGACAGCTCCGAGTTTAAGACGCTCGGAGCCGGGATGGGGATGCAGGGGACGATTATGGATATCGGGCACGCGAGTGGACCGTTGCTGGCCGGACTCTTGATTGCGAACCTGAGTTATCCGATGGCCTTTGCCGTGATCGCGGGGATACAACTGACGGCGGCGGGTGTATTCTGGGTGGCGATGAAACGAATGTAGACGCTGCTATCTTGATCACGGCTACGATATAATGGCCCCGTGATGAAGGAGATTGCGGTCGAGAACCTCGTGATCGGCGGGCTGGCCGGTCTGGGCGTTGTGGTACTGATCGTGCTGTTTGGCTATGTGGTGAAACAAATCATCCTGAGGAAAGACTGATGTTCTCCGGCATTGTCGAAGAAATGGGCGCCGTGACCGTTCTGAGAAAAACGCTTGCGGGAGCCAGGCTCACGATTCTGGCCTCGACAGTGCTGGACGACCTGAAGATCGGTGACAGCGTGAGCGTGAATGGAATCTGCCTCACGGTCGTCTCGAGAAGCGAGCGCGACTTTTCCGTGGAGGTCTCGCCTGAAACACTCTCGGTGACGACGCTCGGAGGATTCGCTGTGGGAATGCCGGTCAATCTCGAAAGGGCTATGAAGCTCAATGAGCGCATCGGCGGGCATCTGGTGGCTGGTCATGTGGATGGAGTGGGTGTCATTCGCAACCGGCAGCAAGACAGCAATGCCATCCTGTTCACCATCGGAGCGCCTCCGGAGATCCTGCGCTATTGTGTCACAAAGGGCTCCATTACGGTCGATGGCATCAGCCTCACAATCAATGCGATGACCGAGCAGGGGTTCAGCGTGGCCATCATTCCACACACGGCGAAGGTGACGATCCTTGGCCTCAAGCAGGTGAATGATCCCGTCAATCTTGAATCTGACCTCATCGGCAAGTATGTCGAGCGTCTGCTCCAAGAGCGCGGCCAACTTCCTAAATCCACCATCAGTATCGATACAGAGTACCTGCAGAAGCGGGGGTTGATCTGATTTCATAGCAGTCAGCCTTCAGCTCGCTAGAGAGAGCGCGATGAGATGCCGTCGCAAATAGATCGGCTCCCCTGGTTTTCGACCGCCCCGTCCCAATGCAGTCACTCCTCGATGGTTGAAATATCCCCTGGGTCTTGTCCAAGTTCTTTCGCTTTGAGCACGCGGCGCATGATTGTCCCGGATTGGAGCAGAAAACGTGTCGAGGAGCCTTTCCCCATCGCAACACATGGAAGGAGAGTTGGACCTGCTGTCTGATCAGACCCTTGACGGATTTGAGAGGCGATCGGTGATGTTCGTGAAGCAGCTTGTGCAGTCGAGGGGACTTCTTCCGCTGTGGAGGCATCCATGGCGCAGTCTTGACAAATGATACCGCTAAGGGTAACACTTGATCTGGGTAAGATTCGCCGGGATGGCTATATTTTTTTCACCTGGAAAAGCGATCATTCTCCCCGACATGTGCATGTGTATCACGATGGCGTGTTGGTTGTGAAATGGGACTTGGATCATAGTACGTCCATGGCGGGAAGGCCACGCGAAGGCTTCGAGGATTGATCGCCGAGTTAGAACGCGAGAGACTTTTATGAGAATCCAATCCGTGACTCATAATAACCGAAAAAAAGCGTTCCACGTGAAGGCGTCGAAGAAGACGTTCTACTTTCCCTATTCCAAGGTTGATCCTCAACCGACCCTCGACGATCCGATTGTGCAGCTTGAAGTCGACAAGGAGCTGGGACGAGAAGGGTTCACATATAGGCTGGAATCAGGCAAGGAAGGAACTGTCCATAGCGAGCAAGTGTTGGAGTACAACCAGGATCCACGCTACTTACGGAATGCGCTCCTGTACAAGTTGACCATTGAGTTGCAGAAACGAGTCAAGGCGAGTGCTTTATCGAAGCGTGAAATGATCAGGCGGCTTGGAACATCAGCCACACAGTTCTATCGTCTGCTCGATCAGACAAACTACTGCAAGTCCATCGATCAGTTGCTGTCCTTACTGCATGTCTTGGATTGTGACGTAGATCTCCTGGTGCGAACGAAGACTGCGTCAGGGAAGGCTGCATAACTTCTGTGTTGTGCCGATCCATCCCCCTCTTCTCGCGGCTCAAGTCGAGATTGCCAAGCGCTGAGCTGCCACGGTTTCCGGTATCCGTTCGCCACGCATCTTCGCGCAACTACACGCCAGAAAGATCTCTTCCCTTCTTTTGCCGCTCGGCAGGATCGACCGATTTAGAAGTTACCGCTGACTCTGTGCCGATGAGCGGTAGGTAAAGTAGAGGATGATGCCGGCCAGGATTGAGACCAGAATCCCAAATCCCATCTGCGCCCCGAAGCTCACCGGGCCCACGTAAATCTTGTAGAGTTGCAACAGCACTACGGGCAGGCCCACCGCTAGAGAGAGCGCGATGAGATGCCGTCGCAAATAGATCGGCTCCCCTGGCTTTCGACCGCCCCGTCCCAATCCGTCACTCCTCGATGGTTGAAATATCCCCTGGGTCTTGTCCAAGTTCTTTCGCTTTGAGCACGCGGCGCATGATTTTCCCGGATCGAGTTTTCGGCAGGGACGACACGATGTCAATTTCAGAGGGGACGCCGATCTTCCCCAGCTCTTTCAAGACTTGATCTTTGATCGATTTGATCAAGGCCGGACTTTCCTCCTCTCCCTGTTTCAAGATGATGAAGGCCTTGATGGATTCACCGACTGTTTTGTGTGGTTTTCCGATGACCGCCGCTTCTGCGACGGCGGGATGGCTGACCAATGCGCTTTCCACTTCGGCCGTGCCAAGCCGATTACCCGCGACCTTGATCACATCATCCGCCCGACCCATGAACCAGAGGTAGCCGTCCGAGTCTTTGTGACAGACATCCCCGGCTGTATAGCAGTTGGGAATCGTATGCCAATAGGTTTCGTACCGTTCAGGGTCCTTGTAGATGGTCCGCATCATGGAGGGCCATGGTTTTTTGATGACGGCAAAGCCACCGGCGTTCGCGGGGAGGCTGTTACCCTCGCGATCGACGACATCGGCTTCAATGCCAAGGAATGGGCGCGTGGCCGAGCCGGGTTTCAGCGGCACGGTGGGAAGCGGGGTAATCAAGATCGATCCCGTTTCTGTTTGCCACCAGGTGTCCATGATGGGTTTGTCCCCGCCCGTCACGCGGTGATACCATTCCCAGGCTTCCGGGTTGATCGGTTCTCCGACGCTCCCGAGAATACGAAGCGTCGAGAGGTCGAATTTTTTCGGCCAGTCTTCGCCGTAGCGCATCAGCAGTCGTATGGCGGTCGGGGTCGTATAGAAAATCGAGACTCCATACCGTTCAATGAGATCCCACCAGCGTCCGGGATTCGGATGGTCGGGTTTCCCTTCCGCGGTCAGAATCGTGGCGCCATTGAGGAGCGGACCGTAGACGATATAGCTGTGACCTGTGACCCATCCCGGATCTGCCACGCAGAAGTACACGTCATCCTCTTTGAGGTCGAACACATACTTCGTCGTCGTATAGGTGCCGACCATGTACCCGCCATGGACATGGACGACCCCCTTGGGTTTCCCGGTTGTTCCGGACGTGTAGAGGATATACAGCGGGGCTTCGGCATCCAGTTGTTCCGCTTCACACACCGGTCGCTCACATTCAATCCACTCCTTCCAGTCGATTTCCTTTTGGGCGGAAAGGGCTGGACCTTGGACTTCGCGGCGTACGACCACCACATGGTCGATCGTCGGGCAGGTTTTGACGGCTTCGTCCACCACGGTTTTTAATTGGATGGTCTTGCCGCGGTCGAACCCGACATCAGCCGTAATCACCAGCTTGGCTTCTGCATCGTTGATGCGGCTGGCAAGGGCGGGGGCGCTGAATCCTGAATAGACGACGCTGTGGATCACGCCGATTCTGGCGCAGGCCAGCATGGCGATGACTTGTTCGGGGATTTTCGGCAAATAGATGGTGACACGATCGCCTTGCCGGAGGCCAAGTTTTTTGAGGGCGTTGGCGCAACGGTTCACCTGTCGGTACAGTTCGGCATAGGTGAAGATGCGTTCTTGATCGTTTTCCCCCACCCAGATCAGGGCCACTTTGTTCTTGCGCCAGGTTTTGACATGCCGGTCCAGGCAGTTATAGGCGATATTGCATCGTGCGCCGACAAACCATTTGGCCCATGGATAGTTCCACTCCAGCACTTTTCCCCAAGGAGAAAACCACTCCAGTTCCTTGGCTTCACGGTCCCAAAACGCTTCAGGGTCGGCGATGGATTTCTTGTACTCGGTTTCGTAGTCTTTGATACGGGCTGCGGCTATTGTCTTGGCGGTGGGCTGGTACGTCCGACTCTCCTTCAACAGGGTCTCAATCTTTTCGCTCATGGCGGTCGCGTCTCCTTCCTTAGCACAGTCCATCGTCGCGCGTAATTATGGAGAAAGTCGGAGACGCCTGCAACCATACAGTTGTTCCAAGACAGTCTTGTCGGGGCGCAGATGCCTCCCGACTCCGTTTCTTGACACCTGTCTAGGCCGGAGATAGGCTGACTCGATGACCAGCAAACGACATTTTAGGAAGAAAAGCCTGGCGCGTGGGCTTTTGAGGCTGCTCTTACGGGGCGTTCATGTGTTTGGACTGTTCTTGGTCGTTGCCCTGTCGACTGCTGAGGCTCAATTGGGAAAGCCGGAAGGTCTATACTACAAGTCCTGGGCGATCATTATCGGGATTGAAAACTACGTCTTGGCTCCTCCCATCCCGGGAGCGATCAGCGATGCCAAGCAGGTGGCCGAGGCATTTCGACGATTAGGGTTCGACGAGGTGGTCGAGTTCTACGACAAGGATGCAAGCTTGCGACGTCTCCACCAGTTGTTCAACGACATGTTGCCGAGAAAAGTCGGGCGCATGGACCGGCTCGTTGTGTTCTACGCGGGCCATGCGGGGTATATGCAGGATCTCGACGGGTACGAGCGAGGGTATCTTGTGCCGTTTGACGCACAGGTTAACAATGCCACGAAGTCGATCACGGTTGAGCACTTAAAAGAATTTACGAGGCGTTCGGCTTCCAAACACACGCTTCTGATTCTCGATGCGCCGGTGTTCGGATGGGAGACCACTGAGCCGCCTGGCTTTTCAGCAGAAGGACGGCTGGCTCCAGAATCGGATACGGAACGACGCGCGGTCCAAGTCATCAGTGCAGCAGGCAAGGGAGAGGCCGCCGTTCGTGTTGAGAAGAGCAGTCGCTTTGTGCAGACACTATTGATCGGGCTGTCTGGTGTTGCCGATCTGGACGGAAACGGCTGGCTCATGGCTTCCGAGTTGGGGACCTATGTGGTTCGACAGGTTGAGGCGGTCTCCAATGGGACGCAACATCCAGTGAGCCTCCGCATCGACGGCGACGGAGACACCGCGTTGGTCGAGGGGCGGAGGTCGGCGTTTACGCTTGGCGCCGGTCCACAGACTCCTTCCGAACGGCAACGGGAGGCGAAGGCTCAATACGAACGTGCCTTTGCGCTGCTGCAGGAAGGGAAGTCCGCGGACGAAGCGTTGGAACGTCTGGATCGAGCGATCGGCTACGATCCAGCCTACGGCAATGCGTATGTTCTGAAGAGTTATATTCGATTGGAAATCGTGCCGAATCTCGACGAGGCGTTAGCCGCCGGCCTCCTTGCGGTGAAACACGCTTCGGAAAACCCCGATTCGTTCTATACACTGGGATTGGTTCATGAAAAACGCGGCGAATTTGCGGAAGCTGAAGCGGCTCTCCGACAAGCCCTGCGAGTGAACAACGCGTACCAGGATGTTTACTTCACATTGGGGACGCTGTATGCCGATCATCTCAATGACCAGGCGAAGTCGGTGGAGGCGTTTCGCCGATACTTGGAGCTGGGTGGCACCCATGCTCGCGCCCGAGCCACTGTCAGTCAAGCCGATCGCACTCCAGCGCCGTAGCGGGCTGTTGAAAAGTCCTCCGGCTTCGTTCTCACGCCGCACGCCTCGCAAAGTCGTCGATGCGGGCTCCGAGACTCAACGTACGGGACTGAGTCGCACCTCTTCGCTCGTTGCGAGCCTTGCCGGAAGCTAGCCCGTTTCTCCACCTTTCAGGTATCCAAGCCCGATTTTGACCGCTCGACGGGTGATTTCCGCCCAACGTGCTTGGGGGTAGGCCGAGAGTACCGCCGCCGCCTTGGGATCCTGAATCTCGAGGTTCAGAATTTGAATGATGCCGTCGTCGATCTGAATATCCGCCACCGAACTCCTCCTTGTCCAGGAAATGCCGCTCGAAGCGGGCGTTGCGTTGACTGATCCAAGAACCCATGTTAGCATGACTCCAACGTTTTTTCTCGGGATGTTCTACGTACAGTAACTATACGTATCTCCAAGGAGGAGTGTATGATCCGGTCACAATCGCTTCATTCAAAGCTGGTCGGTCCTGGTCTCGTCATCCTCATCATGGGACTGGCGGCTTGTGGCGGTCCTCCTAAATGGGTCGAAAAAGGATCCGGAGCGTTTAATGAAAAAGACAGCAAAGCGTTTTACGGGGTGGGGGCGGTCGCGGGTGTCCGTAATGCGCCGCTTGCCTGGGATACGGCCGAGAATCGCGGGAGGGCCGAGATCGCCAAAACATTCGAGACCTACAGCGGGTATCTGATGAGAGACTATGCGGCCTCGACGACCGCCGGAGATTTTACCCGGAATACGGAAGAGCAGAATATCGAGCGGGCCATCAAAACCATCACGACGACCACACTCAGCGGAGTCCGTAAAATCGATCAGTATATGGATCCCAAGACCAACACCTATTACGTGTTGACCAAGTTGAGCTTGGAGGATATGAAGAACAACTTGGAGCAGGCCAAAGAGCTGAATTCACAAGTCCGCGACTTCGTCCGGAAGAATGCCGACCGTCTGTTCGAGCGGTTGGAGAACGAAGAGGAAAAGCGAGGCGTTCGCTAGACCTCCATGAAAAGGACGTTGTCTATCTCTGCTCGGAGGTTCACGGTGATCCGGATGTTTCGTCCTGTGCTCGTCGCCACGGTGTGTGTCGGCCTCGCGTTGCCCGGATGCGGGCACGAAACAAAGGTGACTCGTGTCGATGCCGGAATCGTGACCGATTTGAGCGGCCGGTGGAACGATACGGATTCCCGCATGGTCGCCGAAGCGATGGTCAAGGATGCGCTGCAATATCCATGGCTGGGGAATTTTGAAAAGGCCAACCAACGTCAGCCCGTCGTCGTCGTGGGGACGGTCCTGAACAGCAGTCATGAACATATCAGCGTGCAAACCTTCATCACGGATTTGGAGCGGGAACTCACCAATTCCCAGAAAGTCACGTTCGTGGCCGGGAAAGGCGAGCGTGACGAGGTTCGTACCGAACGGAAAGAACAGGCGATGTATGCTCGCGAAGACACGCAGAAATCTCCTGGGAAAGAGATCGGCGCCGATTTCATGATGAAGGGGACGATCGCCACCATTCTTGACGAGGCCGATGGGACCAAAGCGGTCTTCTACCAAGTGGATCTTCAGATGATCGACCTGGAGAACAACGCGAAGGTGTGGTACGGACAGAAGAAGATCAAGAAGGTGGTTGAGAAAAAGCGGACCGTCTTTTAAGTTCCACGAACGCTGTTGAACCCAATCCTCCCACGCTTTGCCCACGGGGCTTCTGTGCGGTGGGGCGTTGTCACCCCGATCTCATTGCTGCCGTTTCTTGCCGCCCTCGTGCTGTTGACCGGCTGTGGCCCTTTCGTCAATCGCTACCTCCTCATTGAACAAAGCCTCGTTGCCGGTGATCCGCAACGAGCCGTGGCGATCGTCGAGCAGACCGAAAAAGAGTATGGAGCGAAGGGGCGCGTGCTGTATGAAATGGATCGCGGAATGGTGCTACAGCTGGCAGGTGACTATCAGCAAAGCAATGCGGCATTGGAGCGGGCGGAAGAGGAGGTCGAGCGGCTCTATACCAGAACCATCCGTTCTGAAACCGCCGCGTTTCTGACCAACGATAATGCCCTGCCGTACGAAGGGGATGCCTACGAACACGTCATGATCAACGTGATCAAGGCCATCAACTATGCGGCTCAAGGGCAGCTCCAAGGCGCGCTCGTGGAGGCTCGACGAATCGATCATCGCTTGAATGTGCTGAGTGACAGAGTCAAGGACACAAACAAATACCGGAATGACGGATTTGCTCGGTATGTATCCGGTATCTTGTACGAGGCGGTCGGGGATCTGAATAATGCATTTATCGCCTATCGCAACGCCTATGAAGCGTATGGAGCCATGAGCGGGTGGCTGAAAATGTCCGCCCCTCCGTCTTTGCGCGCCGATCTTCTGCGGACGACGGCGGCGCTTGACCTCGCAACCGAGTTTGCCGAATATCGACAGGCATTTCCTGATGCCGTCTGGCAGCCTCTTTCATCCCAAGAGCGACTCGCTCAAGTCGTGCTGATCAGCTATAATGGGCGCGCTCCCCGGAAAGAGGATCTTTTCTTGGACTTGCCTATTAGTCTTGATGCCGCACAGTTAGTCTTGCTAAATCGAGGCGTCTTCCGGTCGCCGTATCAGCGAGATCGGGTTGCGGACAGTGTGCTGTACGGACTCAATGGGCGGGTGGTCCGCGTCGCCCTGCCGCAGCTGGTTTCGCAGAAAACACAGGTCGCATCCGAAAGCATGACGTTGACGGATTCGAACGGCCGGTCAGTCGTCGTTCGGTCTGAAGCGGCACACAATGTCACCGCACTGGCCGAGAAAAGCCTGTCGGAACGTTTACCGTCGATCACGGTGAAAGCCCTCGCGCGAGCCGCGACGAAATATGCGGCGGCGGAAGGAGCGATGATCGGCGCGCAACATGCCGCGGGAAGGGATGCCGCTCCCTGGGTCGGACTGTTGGTCGGGCTCGTGGCTCATGGAATGGCCGTGGCGTCCGAAGAAGTCGACAAGCGAAGCTGGCAGACTTTGCCCGACGAAATTCACGTGGCCCGAGCGTGGGTCCCGCCAGGCCAGTACCGCCTGTTCATTCAACCCTCGGGACAAGGGGCGACGGCAGCGAAAGATGGACACACGATAGCACTGACCGAAGGCCAGACGATGTTCATTATCCAGCGCGTGATGCAATGATGCGGACCGGCGAGTGTTGGTTCGGACAAGGTGTCGCGGTCTTCCTGTGCCTGGGGTGGATGGTATCTGCATGGACTGGCTGTGCGTGGTTCACTGGCAAAGGAAAGCCCGCGTGGGTCGATGGCCGGAGCGCGGACTACCCGTTGACGCAATACCTGACAGGGGTCGGTCAAGCAGAGACTCGAAGCAATGCGGAGGATCAGGCCTATGCGGCGGTGGCTCGCATCTTCAAGGCGGAAGTCGCCGCGCAGGCGAAGGACTGGGAATCGTATTTGCTCGTCGAGAATCGTGGTGTCTCCAACGCCGAGCGGCGGCTCACGATCGACAGCGTGACGAAAGTGTCCACCGACAAAATGCTGGAAAGCGTCAGGATCGCCGATGTGTGGTATGACCGGGACAGCCGGGTGTACTACGCCTTGAGTGTGATGAATCGCGCGCAGGCCGAAGCCGCATTGATGGAGAAGGTCTTGGCGTTGGATCGCGCGATCGACGCGGATGTCGCCGAGTCACGGCAAGCGATCGACAAACTTGCCAAGGTCCGCGCCCTTCGGCGGGCCGGACGAAATCTCGTGCTGCGCGAGGTATACAACACGGATTTGCGGGTGATCCGTCTCAGTGGGAACGGCGCTCCATCCCGTTATCAGGTAAACGAATTGTCGGGCGAGCTGGAGCAATTTCTTGCCACGAATCTGGTGCTTGCGGTACAAGTGTCCGGCGACCATGCGGAACCGGTCGGACGCGCGCTGGCGGAAGGGCTGATCCGGGAAGGGCTTCACGTGACGACACGAGCGGAAGGTGACGAGGCCGGTTCCCCGGAATTGATCGTCCGAGGCACTGTCCGTTTGTTCCCCATTGAGGTGCGGGACCCACAGTTCAAATACGTACGATGGTGCAGTGATTTCGAAGTTGTGGAGCCGGGGACGCGGCGGGTCGTCGGGGCGACGGCGCGTGGTGGGAGAGAAGGGCACCTGACGGAGCGTGAAGCCACGGCGAAGACGCTGCGTGTGATGCAACACGAGCTGTCGTCGGATGTCGCGAAGGCGATTGCGGCGCATATTTTCGGCGAGGTCGCATTGCCGGAGACGGCGACGATGCCGGCGAGTTGCCCGCGAGAAGAGTCGGGGGTGAAGCGGTAAAACCTTTCATGAGGAGGCATTGATCGTGAAAAAGACAGACGAACTCTCCGTCAGCCGAGCTCCTCGCAGCAGGGGGCGGGGGTTGACCAAATCCGGACAAAAGCTTTCAAGCCGCGTGGCCAAGCGGCGATTGAACGACCGACTGAAGGAAGACACGGCGTCCTTCAATAATGGGAACCTTGCCGACACCTTGCGAAAAGAGGGCTATGAAGAGGTGCCGCTCGATGAATTGCAAGATCGGCTCTCCAAGCTCCAAGGTCCGCTTGCGGAAATCATTCTGAAGGGGAGGGTGTAGGGGCATGCCATACTACTATTTTGACTCAACCGCGCTCATTAAACGCTACAGCATGGAGCGGGGCACCAGGATTGTGAACAAGCTGATGGTGAAGCGCGGGAAAGTCGCGATCGTGCCGACCTGGAGCGTGACGGATTTCTATTCGGTGCTGTGCGCACGCGCTCACGAAGGGCAGATTACGCGGGACGATTGCTACTCCGTTCTGTATAAGTTCGAGATTGAATCCAAACAGGGGCTCTATCAATTTATTGAACCGAAGATGGGAACCTATTTGGCAACGAAGGAATTAGCTCTGGAGTATCCGTTCCTTCGGTCGCCTCAGGTGATGCACCTTGCACTGGCGTTGGAGCTGAAGCCCTTGCGCTTGACCGTCGTCAGCGCGGATCCCCAGCTGCTGGCAGCATCAAAAACGGCGGGATTGCACATCATCAATCCGGCCGAGGACTAGCAGGCTATAGGAAAATTTCGCGAGCTGCGTTCTCGCAGCGGGCGCGCCGGGGAGGGCGGGTGAAAACGTTGGCCTTTTTAACCAGCCTGCGGACTCCATTCTGCTAGCGCGCAAATGTTCGGAAGAGGGGCGGTCAGGTGGCTCGGATATTAGCTGATCGGCCAAGGGATGTCTCTTCCGAGGCCTGTCTGAGCAATTCCAAGACGGCCTGATTCCATCCGGCCGGACCGATGCCCGGCGCGCGAATGAGATTCGGCAGGTTGATGTCGGGGTCATACGAGCCGTCCGGTTTTTGCACCAAGACCGGATGATCGACCGTCAGTAAGAGCGGGAGATCGTTCAAGCTATCGCCGATGCCGATGGTTTCGATGTCGTCCGGCAGGTTGGCCAGTCGTTCCTGTCGTTTGTAACAGCGAAGAAGAATTTCTGCGGCCCGACCTTTGTCGTTGTTTCCCGTCAAATGAAAGAACCGCCCCCCTCTGGTCCAATTCAGCCCTCGCGTCACGATCTGGCGGCAGACTTCCTCGATCAGCTTGGGGGGGCCGCTCACCAAAAACGGCTCATCGAATTCCCGCAGCATCGCCCGTAGCGCATCTTCTCGGGCGAGTCCTGTATTCGCCATGACTTCATCGACCGATAGGTCACCGAATCCTCGAAGCGGTGTGCCCACCGCCTCTTCAATTTGCCGGAGCACATCCCGGAGAAGCGCATAGGGTGTGCCGAGTTCGATGATTTGATAGCCGAAGCGGCGGCGCGATCGTTCCAAGGGGAAATCAAAGGTGTTGAGGGGCACAAACACCGCCGCACCGTTCTCGACAATGAAAGGACTATGGTGGTCAAGGCGCTCTCGAAGCGGTTCGATCTCCGCGCGGGTCTTTCCGGAGACGATAATGACCGGAATGTTCTCCGAACGGAGGGCGTGAAGGGCCGGCCTTGCCTCGTTAAAGGAATAGGTGTCGTTGTCTAAGAGACAACCGTCCAGGTCTGTGAAGAGTAAATAGCGTGACATAAGTTTATAGATGTCGTAGGTCTTCGTTGATTTGCGACCGGGAATGTCCGGCCAAACGTCGTTCTAGAAAATCTTTAGCAAGATCCTTGCCACCTAACCCTAAGGCCAATGCGGCGGCGAGGACGAGGCCTCCCCAGGTAATGCCGAATCCAACGACGACGATGTGTTGAGCGATCCCCAACTGTTCGAGCGCCATGGCCACCGTCAAGAGCTGAATGCCCCAACGAGTCCCGGCTGCGATCCAGCGGGCGGGAGGGAGCCCCGCGTTCACAGCGGCGATGAGGACGGCCTGTGACACGAAATTTGAGACGAGATAGCCGATGATCCCGATCACGGCCGCGGTGACCAAATGGGGAATATACGACAAGAGCGAGTGCGCGGCTTCATTGATCGGAGCCACATCGAGCGCGCCCAGCGATGCCGTGGTGGCGAAGATTACAATCAGCCAGTAGGTAATGCGGCCGATGATATAGGACGGATCGGCTTTGATGCCTCCCCTCAGCAGGGCCGCGGCGATGCCGATTCGATCGCAGAGGCGATCCAGGCCGATGACGCGAAGCAACCGTTCCATCAAATGCCCCGTGCCCCAGGCTGCGCCCAGACCGACCAGCAAGAGGATCATCATGGCCAGGATATTGGGGAGGATGGCGAGCACGCGTTCGCCGAGCGCTGCGACTGGTCCGAGTAACGTCTGTTCCCAGCTTGAGGTCATGGCTCGCTCCTTTCAGGCCTCGCGCGAGCGGCACTGATGACTTCGCGCGCGTCGTGAGACTGTGGCCAACGTGCGACAAGATATTCTTTCTGCTTCTCGAACGTCCGGCAGAGTGTTTCGATGAGCTGCTCGGCTTCCGCCGATGTCAACCCTTGGCTATCCAGCACGAATGACGCGGTCTTCCCCAAATAGAGAGGGGTCAGCGCTTTCAGGAGATGTTCTTGGGGCAGCACGTTCCGATGATGCGCCAGGGCGGCATCATAAATAATTTTGGCCCACAGCGAGTCGGGAATGCGGAAATCTCGTAGAGGGATATCCCGAAGACGCGACAGTTCATCCAGGGCGTCTTCAGAGAGCATGCGCGCCCAAATATCGCGCAGGTCCGTCAGCCCGAGATGAAACAAGTCCACCATCCGTTCGACATTGACATTCACCGGCTCAACACCCACCTCATATTGGAAGCCGAAGAGAGGTACCTTCCGAGAGTCTGTGACGGGGAGCCAGGTGGGGGCATGGGCTTCCATCAGGGCGAACAACGCGCCCACCACCTGCCGCAACATGGATGAGAGATCGGCGGCTGGGTCCTTGGGATCATGGATCTTGGCCCCCAGAAAACTCTGACACACTTTGGCTCCGCTCGTAATGGCTTCGGTCGTCATCCAAATGTCGATTCCAAAGCGCGCCACATCGGATTCCCAGACGTGTTTCTCAAGATAGTGTTGCGCCAGTTCTCCGGTGAAGCCGAAATCTCCGCCGATCGGCTGACGGACCTCCTGTCCGTAGAGGGCTCGGGTCAGAGGATAGGCGATGCTGTTGGTGATGGTTCCGTCGTACTTGTGGCGTCGATAGTAGGGGGCCACATAGTCATAGCCTTCTTTGATGATCGGATGAAGGAGCAGTTCCATCCACTCGGGCGTGATGCTGCGGACGTCCGAATCGACGACGGCACAGGCTTTGACTTTGAGCCGTCGAGCGATCTCGAAAATCGTTCGAAACGCGCTGCCCTTCCCTGGGATTCCGTGATAGGGCGTGACAATCCGGTGGAGCGTGCTCTGCCGATCGCTGATAAAGAGGGGCTCCAGATCGACCATGGTATGGGCGACGATGGTGGAGGTGTCGTCGGTGGATCCGCCGTCGGCGTTGACCAGGACGGCACGATGGCCGTGAAAGTATTTTGCCAGCCCCGCTCCGACGGCGCGGACGACGTGGCCGACGGTCCCTGCATTGTTGAAGCTGGGAATGCCGACTAAGATGTCGGCACTGCGCACGGCTTCCAGCAGGTCTTCGGTTTCAGCGGTGAGCGGAATCAAGCTGTTGTTCATGAGAGGGGTTGCCTGGTTTCTGCCGTAGGATCCCAGGCATGGTCCTGTTCCACGGCGTCCATGAGCCGATGAAAAATGTCCGGGACAGCGTGGGTCACCCGGCTCCAGTTCGAGATCATGGGAACCCCCAAGGGGTCGCCGAGGAAACTGTCCGTCGCCAAGGTCATGCCGCGCAGAAACACCTCGACGGCGCGGCGCTCTTCATGGCGGTCAAAGCGCAAGCTGTTGATCGCCGCGTCGTTTTCGTACCGGCTGATGGCTTCCTGCGCAGCCTGGAGATAGGTAGCCCGCAACGTTTTGAGGGTGCTTTCCGAAAGGACCAGCCCTTCGCTCGCCAGGTTGCGGAACAGCGACTTCGTGATATCGACGCACATTTTCAGCAGGCCGGCATCCGGATTGTGCGTCGACAGCGTTTGATGCTTGTGCTCATAGGCATCGGCGATATCCGCCTGGCAGATCCGCCGGAGCGCGCAATTGCGGTACACCTCGGCCAGCATGCCGATTTCCAACCCCCAGTCGCCGGGAATACGGTTGATCCACGCCAGATCCCGCACCATCGCGAATTCACCGGCCAGCGGGTACCGAAAGCTATCCAAAAAGGAGAGGAGCGGATGCGGCCCGACCAGCAGTTGCAAGCTCCGGATCAGCGGAGTGATGAAGAGACGGGTGACCCGTCCATGCATACGGTCCGTCACGCGACTGTAATACCCCTTACAAAATTCGTAGGCGAGGTTCGGATTGGCGACGGGGTAACAGAGGCGGGCCAGGTACTGACGGTCATAGCTGACAATGTCGCAGTCATGCAGGGCGATGACTTGGCTTTGCCCCCTGGCCAGGACATAGCCGTAGGCGGTCCAGCACCCGCGTCCCTTGCCCTGATGTCCGATGTCGATCTCATGCGAAACCAAGGTGTTCAACAGCGCCTGGATCCGGGTGCCGTCGTTCCAGACGACGCGGACCCGTTGAGGGAGTTGAGAAAAGAATTGCTTGGCCAGCCTGAATTCCAAGGCGGAGGCCTGATCCAAAGAAATGACGATCTCGTTGATGTAGCGAACCTCGCTCAGGATCTCGACGATGCGTTTGAGGGCGGGACGCTCCAGTTCCGCATACAGCGACGGGAGGACCAGCGCGATCGGCGTCGTTTTCGCATACCGTTCAAGCTCATCCTCCAGCTGCTCGGTGTTGGGCTGCCCGAGCCGGTGGAGAACGGTCACGACTCCATTTTGATAAAAATCAGACACTGTGGGCCTCTCTGCGGATCAATGATTATTACTGAAAGCCGGTCTCGCGTAAAGACAGCAGGGCGAGAAGAGCTAGGTTACTCCGATTGGAGTGTAATATAAACAACTGTAAAATGCAGGGGGTATGCCATCGATGGGCGTGACCAACGGCTAAGTGTTTGTCACTTCATGCCCGAGAATCACTCGAATTTTGAGGAAATGTCCGGCAGGGGTGTAGGGAAAAGCAGGCAGGAGTGGATGGTTTCTCCTATGGCTTATCCGTCGACAGCTTTTTCCCGAGCCGCCTCGCCAATCGCACCATGCCGGGTGATCGATCGTTGGGGCTGAGGAGCACGTTCAGGACATGAAGCCGGCTTGGATCGGCAAAGGCAGCGGCAAGGTTCTGTTCAAATTCCCGCTGCGTGCTTACACGCGAACCTCTTCCGCCTCCGATCAGGTCGCACACCTTGTCATACTGCCATTCATGCACATCGTTAAAGGGACCCTCCAAGATCTCACGCTCAGTTGAATAGCCTCGATTATTCAAAATAATGACGATCGGAGCCTGGCCGTAGCGCACGCAGCTGGCCAATTCAGTTCCGGTCATTTGAAAGGCGCCGTCACCCACCAGGACGATGGGCCGCAGGCTCGGGTCCGCAAACGAAGCGCCTAATGCCGCGGGAACGGCAAACCCCATCGATGTGTAATAGGCCGGCGATAGAAACTCAAACCGGTGGCGCACGTGCAAATCGGCCGCCGCAAAGAGTGATTCGCCCACGTCGGCAATGACAACTGTCTTTTCGGTGAGCACCGTATCCAGGTGGCGGAAGAGTCCGCCGAGCGTCACTGGTGCATCCGGGTCCGGTGTCGCCGGGACAGGAAGGATTTGAGCGGGGAACGGCTGCTGGGAATGAGAAAAGGAGGGAAGCGGAGATTTCACAAGGCCTTGGACAAAGTCCTGGAATTTAATCGATTCGTACCGATGGTGTTTGATCGCCACGCGGTCGGCGGTGGCATGGATGGTTCGTCCTTCGGACAGCAACGGCGATGTGGCATCCAAATCTTCCACATCAGAGAGAATGGATCCCAGGAGCAACAGGCAGTCGGACTCATTGATGAACTGCTGCACTTCTTCCCGGCCGATGAGTCCGCCGTACACGCCGACATAGAGCGGATGGTCTTCTCGAATGATCGATTTCCCGAGCAAGGTGGAGGCGATGGGGATATTCAGCCGCTCCACTAAGCGAGCCAGATCGTCCTGGAGTCCGAAGCGGCCGACTTCCGCGCCGACGAGCATGGCCGGCCGTTTGGCAGAGGCGAGCATGATTCGCACCTCGCTGATCGCTTCCTCCAGTGCCGCCGGGTCACTCGGCGTATCCTCGATGCAGAACGGCTTCATGCCTCCTGTCAGCGGACAGTGGACCATGTCTCTGGGGATTTCGATATAAATAGGACGGCGGTAGCGGAGCAGGGCGGCAAAGGCTCGATCCATCTCCCGTTCAGCCGTCAACGGGTCGTCCAGTGTCACGGCCGCGACGGTCATTCGCTCAAAGACTTCTCGTTGGGTGGCAAAATCCCGAACCATATGATGCAAATAGGGAGTTCGAGTTCGTTCAGATAGACCGGGTGATCCGGTCAGGAGTACGACCGGCGAGCGTTCGGCGTAGGCACAGGCGATGGCATTGACGGTATTGAGCCCGCCGACGCAGTACGTGACACAGACCGCGCCTATCCCATTGATCCTGGCATAGGCGTCCGCTGCAAACCCGGCACAGTCTTCTCGCGTGGTTCCGATGTGTGTGATCGGCGAGGCCTCGATCAGTTGATAGAGGGAGAGGACATAGTCCCCGGGAATGCCGAAAATATGGCGAACGCCCAGGCGATACAGGCGATCCAGTACCGCGGAACCAATGGTGGCTTTGTCGCCCATTCTTCTTTATCCTCACATGGTCGGTTGAAACGCTTCGTCATCAGGAAAACATACTGGCCGGGGTTCGTCAAGCAATGAGCGCGTGATGATCGAGTTGACGACAGCCGGCAGGCGAACGCTCACGCACACAGTCAGCTACACCCAGTCACAGGAGACAAGACGATGACAACGATGGCCCAGGTCCGCCTTACGTCGCTCCGCGCCCCGGAAGGACGGCCTCTCTGGCTCTTTGCCGGTCATGTCGGGCCGGTCACCGGTCAAGCCGCAGCCGGGGATTTGGTCGATGTCCTGACCCCCGACGGACAATTCTACGGACGTGGTCTCTATAATCCTGCGTCAAAAATTCGCATCCGGCTCCTGACATTCGAGGATGAATCCATCGACGAGACGTTCTGGCGGGGAAGAATTCAGCAGGCGATCCGCCTCCGGCAGCGAGTGGTCGCGCAGTCCAATGCCTATCGGCTGATTTATGCAGAAGGCGATCGACTACCGGGGTTGATCGTGGATCGGTACGATCAACTGCTGGTCATGCAGTGCTTATCGTTCGGCATGGATAGCCGGAAAGAACTCTTAGCCGACATTCTGATGAAAGAATTGAATCTGACGAGTGTGTACCTGCGGAACGAGGCCAAGAGTCGGCAACTCGAAGGGTTGCCTCTCGAACGGAGATTTCTCCGTGGCAGCGGCCCGACACAAGTCGAGATTCACGAAGGGGTCGCGAAGTTTCTCGTGGATGTGGAACGGGGGCAGAAGACCGGCTGGTTTTGCGACCAACGGGAAAACCGGCTGGCAGCGGCCAAGTTGGCATCAGGAGCCGAGGTGCTGGAAGTGTTCTGCCATACCGGCGCCTTCGGCCTTCATGCCGCGCTCGCCGGAGCCGTGTCAGTGGAGGGCCTCGATGTCAGTCTGGACACACTGGCCATGGCCCGAACACAGGCCACGATGAACAAGGTGGAGGATCGCTGCACCTATCGCCAGGCCGATGCGTTCGAAGAGATGCGCAAGCTGGTGAAGGCGGGGCGACGCTATGATCTGGTGATCCTCGATCCTCCGGCCTTCGCGCGCAGCCAGCAGGCCTTGGCCGGCGCATTGACCGGGTATAAGGATGTCAATCTCTTGGGTTTGAAGCTACTCAAGCCGGAAGGGTTTCTGGTCACCAGTTCCTGCTCTCATCCTGTCTCTGAAGCAGATCTCTGGAAGAGCATCCGTCTCGCGGCACGCGACGCCAAGCGAGACATTCGCCTGATTGAGCAACGAGGCCAAAGTGCCGACCATCCGATCCTGGCCAGCATGCCGGAGACGCGTTATTTGAAGTGTTTCATCGTGCAGGTCTTGTAGCGGAAAGCCATCTCTTCTCGTATCGCGATGACCTCGACGCATCTGCAAGGTTGCAGTACCAGCTTCTGATGGCATTAGTCAGTACGAGGGTGCCCTGCAACCAAGCCAAAATGATGATTGGAAAAGCCATTCGTCCGACGTGACGGTCGAGCACTATTATTTGTGTGTCTTTGTAGCTACACTTGTGAATCTAATGCGGCCCGAAGACCCATAATAATAGCCAGGGGGAAGCTGTTCTGCTAAGCAGCAATGCGGGATCTGTACTCACAACTTTCAGACATCTCGCTTCTCCGTCGCTCCTGGCATTTGGCACGCCATTATTCCAGATCACATTTCATTGCGGATGCTTACCGGTATTCGGACTTTGCCTATCGGCTGGATGATAGGCTGCGGCACATTTCTCAAAGTCTTGCCCTCGGAACCTACACCCGAGCCCTCCATTGAAAATTGACATACCAAAATCCACACTCTCTGTACGACCAGGAACTGTTTTAGAAATAGAGGACATGATAGTTCTGTTTGCCATCACACTTTCTATCGCCAGGCAGTTGGACAAGAAGTTGCCGCGGTCGGTCTATTCGTGGCGAATAAAAGAAAATAGTGATGAGCTGTTTCAAGACCTCGAGATCCTTCAGCTGCCATTTCTAAAAGGAGAAACGATTCGGAAGCAAATTGATATTGCGGAGTCTTGGTATGGGCAATGGCCCCAGTTTGTTGAGCAAATGGAATATGTATATGAAAGGGACGGATATACCTTCCTGGTAATTTCGGACATTGCAGCCTATTTCGAAAATTTAGATCTCAAAGTTCTTCCGGACATTCTGGTTTCTCATCTTCCCAACCAAATTCGAATCATCAATTTCCTTGTGACTATGTTGGAGTATTGGGCGTGGCCAGCAGTACACGGCGCCTATTCGCCGCGCGGCATCCCTCAAGGAAATGCTGTCAGCAGTTTCCCTGGAAACATTTATCTTCTTCCTCTAGATGAAGCGTTCATTACGTTCGGTAAAGTCACGATGTTAGGTATTTGCCCTTCCCCCGATTTCACAGACACCTCCCTAAGTGGGAGAATGAGGAAATCGGAGGACAGTATGAGCTCGAAGACACGACGGTCGTATACGGAGGCGTTCAAAGAAGAAGCGGTGCGCTTAGTCCGGGAGTCAGGACATCCCGTTGCACAGGTGGCGCGGGATCTGGGGATTGCGGACCATCTCCTCTACCGGTGGCGCGCGGAGCAACAGCAGGCTGAGGGGTGTGGACAGACCCGGCACTCTCTCCGGGCCGAACAGGCGGAACTGATCCAGCTCCGGCGTGAAAATGCTATTTTGAAGCAGGAGCGGGATTTTTTAAAACGTGCGGCGGCGTTCTTCGCGAAGGAGTCGCGATGAGATACCGCGTGATCCACGAACACGACCGTCGCTATCCGATCCGCTTAATGTGCCGTGTCCTCGCCGTCTCGGCAGCGGGCTATTACGCGTGGCGATCACGGCCTGAAAGTGCCCGGTCCATCCAGACGCGTATACTGCGCTCAGCCATTCGGGTGATCCACCAGGAGTCGCGGGAAACGTACGGCAGTCCCCGGATCTGGGACGCCTTAGTCAAACAGGGGCACCGCGTTGGCGAGCATCGCGTCGCTCGGCTCATGCGCCAAGACGGTATTCGGGCGAAGACCGTGACGAAGTGGCGCGCCACCACCCAGTCCCAGCATCAGTTCCCGGTGGCCGCGAATACTCTGGATCGGGCCTTCACGGTTGAAGCTCCTAATCGAGTGTGGGCCGGAGACCTGACCTACGTCTGGACACGGGAGGGCTGGCTCTATCTGGCGGTTCTACTCGATCTGTATTCACGCCGGGTGGTCGGCTGGGCGATGGGCCAGCGATTAACGGGTGAGTTGGCGGAGCAGGCCCTCCTGATGGCCGTGATGAACCGAATTCCCAGGGTAGGGCTCCTGCACCATTCGGACCGCGGCAGTCAGTATGCCGCGACGAGCTACCAGCACCGACTCGCTGAGTATGGCCTTATTCCCAGTATGAGCCGCAAAGGCAACTGCTGGGACAACGCGTGCGTCGAAAGTTTCTTTGGAACGCTCAAGCGGGAGCTCGGGTACCATCGGCACTATGCCACCCGAGACGAAGCCAAGAAGGAGATCTTCGAATACATCGAGGGGTTCTACAATCGGCAGCGTCGGCACTCAACCCTCGGCTATCACTCCCCAGCTGAGTATGAAGCGCGGGCAGCAGTCGCGTAACCACGTGTCCATGAAATCGAGGGAAGATCAATTTCAGATATATGGATGACGTTAAAGTATTTGCGAAGGAGAAAAGTGTCGCGCGCGAATCTCTCTTCCTCATGAACGAAAGGCTTCCTTCGCTTCGGCTCAACATACAAGGTGCTAAAACCCGAATATTGGAAGGGCCTGACTTACGGTCGGAACTGTTCGACCCTGAACTAGCTGCTCTTAATAAGGCAATTGATCAAATTAGGCGCAAGCGACGATAACTGTAAAACCGCGTGAGGAGTTCCAGAAAGTACTATGGCGTTATGTGCGAGGTATCGGCGGCCGGAAAGGTGTTATTAAAGATCGGGCGTTTCGGCTTTTCAGGAGGCTGAAACAGCCTACACGCTGTTAAAGCACCCTGGCTTAGTACGACATATTATTGACCAGATGGAAAGGAACCCAGATGCCAGGTTGTCTGAGAAGTGGGTTAGTTATATCCGATTTCTTCGTGGCAATCAGAGGGTAACCGCTCAACGGATAGCGGAATTACTAGCTAAGGAGCGAGAGCTGTTTCCATTTCAGCAAGCAAGCCTAATCCTATCGCTTCGATACTTATTAATTCTCGAGCCAGAAACATGGTCTCAAATTTGGCGGCTTTCTAGGCTTCGAAGCATAAACTGGAATACGAGAAGGCAGGCCGCTCTTTTATTGAGTATGAAAACCCTAGGTAGAAACGGCCCTGCATGGGCAAAGCAGGCTTTTGAGAAAGAAGATAACGTGGAAGTAAAAATGGCCTGGATTCAATGTCTCACGCAATTACCTCGTGAGGAGCTAGAGCAACTTTCTCGCTCTTTAACGCTTGCTGTTCATAATAAGCTTCAAAGGCTAGGGCAGTTCTTTGATGGGCTTCTTTCCGATGAGTCTACGGCCTTGCCCAAATCGAATCTATTTTCAGAGAGGGGAGAGAAGATATTCTAATTGACAGGCTTTATGCCCTTGAAGTCCTGTCAAAATCCAGAAGTCGCAAAGTCCAGTCCGCGTTGCTTGCCCACCTCTCAAGCAATCAGATCAAATTTTCCAGACCTCTCTTGGGGAGCAAGCTCGATAGAATCAGGCAGCAGATAAGGGCCGATCTAGAGGGAGAGCAGTTGGGATTCCTGTGAGCAGCCCTGGGCTGGTACTCAGAGCCTGAGGTTCAGTCCCACGCCCACGCCGATCACGATGAGCACGGCATAGTCTTGCTTCGCGCAGCCTTCGCCCGGAGGCATCGCGCCACCTGGTGCAATTGGAAACGCCGCCTGCTTTGCGTTGGCCGGCTAGTTGCTCCATGGTCAACGGATAATAAAGAAAGACTCCCGACCCCTTTATGTAAATTGTCAGATTGTAGAGATGGCATTCTGACGACACGGCGCACCGCCGTGTCGTCACATCTACCAGGCGCCATATTAGGAATGGCCTACACTGGCCAACCAACCGGAGCCATCTCTATCCTGCCCTCGATCATTTTCCTACTTTCAAGAGCCATCCGTCGCCGCGCTCACAGAGATTGGGACCTTTCCCCGTAATAGCAATTCTGATGAAGGTGCCTTTGGCCGAGGCGGAGATCTTGCCGCTGACTAGAAACCCACCGAAGTGAGGCGTCACGGTGACCGGGACGCTTTCGTCCTTGATCATCACCATAATGGTTTTGGGAAACGTCGACTTGGATGCCACAAACGAAAATGCCGATTGCGGCGCGACTTCTATATTGTTGTCTGTTTGTGAGTATGGCTTCGGCAGGAACGTGGAAAACGATACGCCGTCGCAACCATCCACGCTGCCAGAGCCGGAAGGGGCTGAATCATAGCCGGCTCGGACATCGCTGATGTTGCCGAAGGCACTCAGTGCCATAACGATCGCTAGGGCATGTCGAACATTCACGATGATACCTCGCTGTTGATTATTGATAGTGGCCAGGATGGCGGGGGCAATGAGTATTTGCTATTGTGTAATCCCTGAGGGAGAAAAAGCAAACCTCGGATGACTCGCAAGGACCGGGGTGAGTGGCTCGTTCGTTGTGGAGACCCTGTACTTTGCCGACGGGAGCATCGCGAATCTGACTGACCGTTTCCTTCGAACCAAGCCCCGACGGTGGCGAATCCGCTGACGGATCAAACCGTGCCGGAGAATGCAACGTGTAGCTTCGGATGGATAAAATGTACCGGGAGTCATTATAAAGCTGCCGCGCAAGCTGTCGGCACACCACCGGTATTCAGTCTTCCACGCCACACCGATCACGATGAGCACCGTATAGTCCTGCTTCGTGCAGTCCTCGACCGGAGGCATCGCGCCCCCTGGCGCAACGGGAAAGGCTGTCAGCGTTGCTTGGGCCGGGAAGCAGGGCCCTTCCACCGCCGCGGGTATCTAGCGCACGGGTCGGGTGGTTGTTCGGTGGTCAACTAATATAATAAAAGATTCCCGACCCCTTTGGCTCAACTTCTTAGCGCACGGCAACCGTCTGGGACTCACGGGCTGCCAGACTCTTTCGGCGATTGTTGGAAATGGTGCGGTCGATCATGCCCCCGCAGTTGATGCATTTCCATGCGTAGAACACAAGAAAGAAATCTGAGAACCGCTCCAGCAGCAGCATCCCTTTACACTTCGGACATTTCATTGATCCCTCCTAAGGTGGTTAGGTTCACTGTTAGCAGCGATGTAAGCAAGAGCTGCGCCAAATTGTCAGGGTCAGCATTTCAAGGATTCGTGACATACGTAGTTAAACTGAGCAGTGATTGTTGTCAAAATTGACGATGTAAAGAGATGAATCTGTCAATGATTTGTCAGGTTGTTTCATTTAAAGGGGTCGGGGATCTTTTAGTGACGAATTGTGTCGGTTGTCGAATCAACTATACCTTGCCGCGCCGTTCATGATTCGTCACAGCGAGGTTGGATATGAGTTGGGAGTTTTTCGTCGAGCTTGCCGCACAAGCCGTCGGTGTGCCGCCGCGGTTCAGTCTTCCACGCCGACGCCGATCACGATGAGCACCGCATAGTCCTGTTTTGTGCAGCCGTCGACCGGAGGCATCGCGCCTCCTGGCGCCACTGGAAACGATGTTTGCTTTGCGTTGGCCGGCGAGCATGCACCACCCACTGCCGCCGGTGTATAGCGCGCGGAACGGCAGGCCAGGTGGGTTACGTCGTAGAGTGTCGCGCCTTGATCGAGCTCCCAGCGCCTGTCGCCGTGGCTGTCGGCGGGATGGATCGTCAGCACGGCTGTCACCTTGCGGGCGCCCGTGACCAGATATTTGCCGGGAGGGAGTGGAACGGTCGGTTGCTCCATGATCAAGCCGTGTTCCTCCAGCCACCAGTCCGTCTCGTCGAACTTCCAGCGCGCCGGGGCGACACCACCGGCATCCTTCAATGATGGATAATGGTTCAGCTTGACGCCTCGCGGACCCGGATCCAGCAGCCACAGACCCCACAATTGCGCGCCGCTCCCGGCGGTCGCACCTAGATCGCCCAAAGCCGCGATGTACTGGGTGGAGATACGCCTGAACTTCGTCTGGCCCACGGCTGCGGCGTGCACCGCCTGAGCCGCGACGGCGATCGTCACCAGCAACATCGTTGCACGACATGCGCGGCGAATGAGGTGCTGCGTACTCCTCGTGCTTGTTGACACGGCGCCTCGTGGTATACGGATGCGCACTCCGATTGCTGTGAATGCTGACATCATCACGCAGTATTCCTTTCGGACTAGGTCAGCAACAACCCGATCACCGCCATCTTTTATCAGGTCGGCCGTACGGATATCCAGAATGATATCAAGAGTGAAAAAGATATTTTCACGGGTAGTTCAAGCAGCTTGCTGCCGTGCGCTTGACTCCTCTACACGAACCGCCTAGCATGCCGCCGCTCACTTCAATGAACGCAAGGAGTCTTTCATGAAATCAAGCCGTGTCGCTGTCACGATATCTGTGTTGACTGTAAGCATGCTCGGTCTTATATCCACCGGATGCATCAAGCCGGTGCCGATGGTGGCAATTCCCGGCTTCGACGCTTCTCCTCCGACTCTCGCCTGGCAGACGTACAATGTAGTGACCAAGGAGCGAAAAGATATTGTGCAGGAGGGACAGACTGTCGAGGTGGCGGGAAGCGATCAGTATGTGGTGACGCTGACGGTAGAAGATCAGGACAGTGGGGTGAAGGATGTTGCCCTGACCGGCCATATCCAATTCAAGTGCGAGTTGGGCGAGAAGGTGGAAGAGAAAAAGTTCGATCTTGAACCGCAGGAAACCAAGACGACGCCGAATCATGAAAACAAGGTAGCCGTGAGTGCGGCGTTGACCTATGTCGTTGAGTTCAACAAGCGGGGATGCAAAGAACTGGAGACGTTCGGAGGTGGCACGCTGTCTCTGACGGGCAAGGGGCACAACTCCGTGAATGGTAGAGGGGTGAAGACCCTGCGCATGAACTTGAAGCGACAAACAGCACAGTAAAAACGAGAAGAACCGAGTTGCCAGACATGTCTGATGGTTCCCACTCTACTGGTTCCTTTTCTGCGGAAGCCCGCCGAAGGTTCTATGAAGACCATCGGTCGCTGGCCCTGTTCATGATCGTGGTTGTGTTTGCGGCGCCGTTTGCGGGACTTTACGTGGCGGGGCTTCTTGGCGTGGTGATCGGGGTGCTGGTCTCGGCCGCTGCCTACATGCTCACACCCTCTGTCTGGAAGTGGATCGGCGGCTGACCCTGTGAGTCAGCCGCCTTCCCTCGGAGACTATTGTTGAATGGCCGACAAAAGCCAGCGTCCATCACGCACGCGCATGAAGGTCCAGACTTCGCATGATTCGGTCGGTGTTTCTTCACTGCCTTCGACCAGATAGCCCGGTTCTCCGCGCGGGATGGTTGTGGAGATCGTATAGTCGCGGGCGTTCCAGCGTAGGTCCACGGTGGCATAGTCGGTCGTATTTTCGGACCAGGCTTCACGCACGTCTCCCTTGAGCAACTCCACGCCTTCCACGTGATTCTGCACGCCTCGACTGTTGTCTTCGGCCAAGGCGGTGCTGAAATAGCTCAGCATTTCCGGCGTCAGACAGCGTCGCAGTCCTGTCACATCTTGCGCGCTCCATGCTGATTGAATATCGACCAGCAATTGCTGAAAGGCGGCCTTATCTTCGGTGGTCACGGCGTAGGTCGTGTCAATCGTCGGCCTGTCGGTGCCGCTGTTGGACGAGATATCAATGAGACTGCCCCGCGCGGCTGTGTTGCGCGAGAGTCCCGTGAACACCGGAGCGGGTGTCTGTCGGACTCGTTTGAAATAGTAGAGCGCACCGGCCCCGAGTAACATGACGAGGAAGATCAGCCCGAATGAGTTGGACGGCGAAGCCGGCTCTTCGGTGTCCGTCGTCTTGGCGCTGCTTTCCGTCGCGCCGAAGAGCATGTGTCCGATCCAGGTTCCTGCCAGACCACCGGCGATTCCAGCGAGCAGGGGGTTGCGTTGCAACCATGACGGTGAAGTGGTCGGCGCGGACTGGCCCGTGGGGCTGTTGGCGGCGTTTGGCGGCGGTGCCGTCGATGGTTTGGCCGTCGTGGATTGCTCGATCGGCTTGGCGCCGTTGTCTTGATGGGTACGGGACCCACGGCTGCCCATGGTTCCGTACCCTCCGCCTCGTGAGCCGCTGGAAAATCCTCCGCCCGATCCTCCACGCGCCTTGGCCAATGTGAGGGTCGGGAGGCCGATGAGTGAGAGGACGATACAGACCGCTATGAGTTGTGAACTTTTGATCATGGGTTTCCTTTTTGCAACAGGGTGGCACATTCTGATCGGCACAGGCCTATCCTAGCAGCTTTGAAAACAAAATGCCCGGCGGCGTACTTCTTGGATGAAAGAAGTCGTTGCTTGTTGAACGAGGTTGGTTATGTGCGCGGGATGTGAGCAAGGTTGATCACAAGTTCCGTCAGAGGGGAAGGAACGAAGAATTCGCGGCCTCCTGAGCTGATACCGTCAACAGTTCGCCATCGGCGGACGGTTGAACTCAGCGACCACGGGAAACACCAAAGCGGCGAAATCCCAGTAGCGCATGCGGATTGCCTCGGAGTGGGTGCCCCCTTCAAAGACAATTTCTTCATCGCCGGTGAGCGAGCGATCGACGTACACCGGCAGTCCATAGAGCGTGCCGAGCGGCGGCATGGCGCCGACTTCGCAGTCGGGAAAGAGCTGCGAGATCTCCTCCTCGGTCGCAAGACGTACGCGATGGGTTCCGAAGATCTTCCGTAGACGCGTCACATCCACTTTTGCCGTCGCCGGCAGCACCGTCGTGACGAATCGTTCCTTCACTTTCACGATCACCACCTTCACCATCTCTTGCTCGGGTACATGGAGCGTCTGAGCGACGGCAACCGCTCGGAATGTTTCTGAATGGGGCAAGACATCGTAATGAACATGCTCACGATCGAGATGAGTTTTTAGTGTGTGTGGAATAGGCATGGGCGCACCTCCTATGGCAGTCAATCTCCAGACGGAGACCGTTGGTGGGTGTTCTTGCCGGAAGATTGCTTCGGAACCGAGAGGATGATGGTCGGGAGAGAGTGCATGATTACGACTCCACGTCGATCATGACGCCCGAGAGTACACATGAAGTATAGCCCGTGTGAAAGTATGCGCAAATGCGCGGGGCGAATCAATAGGTCTTTCTCGATCGGAGGCTGAGGGCCCGGCTAGGCTGGTGAGAGACCCTTCGTCTCTGCTCACTGCTGAGATGAATGATGGTGCAGCCGATTCAAACCGTCGAGGGCGGCGGTGCGGTAACACTCGGCCATCGTGGGATAATTGAAGACATTGTGGACGAAGTACTCCACCGCGCCTCCATAGGTCAGGACCGATTGGCCGATATGAACCAATTCGGTGGCACCAGGCCCGATGATATGGACGCCAAGGAGCCTATGGGTCTCGGAGTGAAAGATCACCTTTAAGAAACCATGGAGGTCGCCGCTGATATGGCCGCGCGCCATTTCTCTGAAAAAAGCCCTTCCGGTGGCGTGCGGGACACCGGCGGTGGTGAGTTCTTCCTCGGTTTTCCCCACCATCGAGACCTCGGGGATGCTGTAGATGCCATAGGGAATCACGTTGACGTCGTGCGACTCGTACACCTGAAAGGCATGGCAGGCCGCGAGGCGGCCTTGTTCCATGGCGGTTGCAGCGAGCGCGGGAAACCCGATGACATCACCTGTCGCATAGATGTGGGGAATGGCCGTTTGGTACTGGGCGTTGACTGTAAGTTGCCCCTGCGGATCAGTGGTAAGGCCGATCGCGGCGAGGTTCAATGCGTCCGTATTGCCGATCCGTCCCATGGTGTAGAGCAGCATGTCGGCGGTCACTGTCTCGCCGTTGTGGAGTTGGATCGTCGGGTGCCCGATTTCATTCATGCCGATGTTCAGATGCTCTTGTCCGAGTCGGATTGCGACCCCCTGTTGCTGCATCTGGGAGTCGAGGGCTTGCGCGATTTCCTGATCCAAGAACCGCAACAGTTGCATCCGCCGATCGATGAGGGTGACCTTGATGCCGAAGGCGGCTAACATCGAAGCATACTCTGTGCCGATGACACCGCCTCCGAGGACGATGATGCTGGCGGGGTTCCTGGTCGTGCGGAGAAACGAGTCGGAATCGCACACGATCAGGTCGTCGAAGTGGATCTCCGTGGGGCGGCGTGGTCGCGACCCCGTGGCTAGGATAATGACTGAGGCCTGGACGTGATCGACGTGCCCATCCGATCTCACCACGCTCACGGTATGGGGATCGACAAAGCCGGCTGTGCCTTGGATGATCTCGATGCCGTTACGCTGCAGCTGATTGGTGATCACGGCGACTTCGGTTTCGATGACCTGGTTCTTGCGTGTCATCAGGTCCGGGAGCGTCAACTGCTTGGTGAGCGCTGCACCCAGCTGGTGCAATCCTCGTCGTCCCAAGCCATGGATATACTCGATCGTGTCCTTGAGAGTCTTGCTGGGGAGGGTGCCGGTATTGAGCGAAGTTCCGCCGAGTTGGCGCGATTTCTCGATGATGGCCACTCGTTTGGACAGTTTCGCCGCTTGGACTGCTGCTTTCTGGCCGGCTGGTCCACTGCCGACTACCACCATGTCGTAGGATCGCATAGAGGAGCTCAAGTGTCCGTCTCATCGGTGCACAGCGCCTACGATATCGTGGCGAGGCCGACTCGCCAAGAAAATAGAGGATGTCTGAAGCATGGCCGTCCTCCTTCCACCTGATTGCGCCGATTGTGGTGAACTCCTACCATCCCTCCCTGATTTGTGACACCTATGTTGTGGGTACGGACGGAAGTATAGTCCATGCTTCCTTTTCATCCTATCTATTCAGGAGGTCTTATGGATTCGGATCTGATGCGGCAGCTCGGGCCGCTGACGATGTTGGCGGGTCAGTGGGCGGGAGACAAAGGCGAGGATGTTGCGTAGCCGGACGATCGGGGTACGGAGCAGAATCAGTTTCGCGAACGGATTACCCTTGAGCCGATCGGGCCTGTACGCAATCACGAGCAAGTGTTGTATGGCTCGCGCTATGCGACGGTGGCGCAGCGGATCGGGGAGCGTGATGTGCTGCTCCACGAGGAAGTGGGCTACTGGCTCTGGGATCCGAGCGAGGGGCAGGTGCTGCGCTGTTTCACCGTACCGCGCGGGTGGCGCTGGTTGCCGGTGGGACGGCGGCGCCTTCCGCCACCATTTAGGCTGGTCGCAGAGGTGGGATCGGACACCTATGGGATCTGCTCAAACCGGTCCTCGACAAGGAGTTCAAGACGCTGCGCTACGAATTGACGGTGACCATCCTCGACCAGAACGGTTTCACTACAAGGAGGACACGCAACTCCGCATGTCGGGGCGGCCGGATCTGTTTCACCATACGGATGAGAGTACGCTCACAGTGTGATGGGTTAACGGATTGGGGGCCGATGTTTCCGCACGGCGGGAGAGAGGGTTTCTTGACCAGGTGCCGGGCAGGTTGTATGGTAAAGAGGTATATGCGGCACACTCATACAATAATGAAGTTGCTCTTGGGAATCAGCACTACGATCGGCTTCGGTATGTGCTGGTCGCTCTCGTATGCGGAGCCAACTGGAGAGGAATACTCAACGATCGGGCCGGCAACCTCCAGTGTGACAGCATCTTCGAGCGCCGTCATGATCACGGAGGCGGCAATGGCGCCGTCGGCATCCCTGCCAGTGGAAAATAATGTGGTAGTCCAGAGGGCCGTTCCAAGCCTGTCGAAACAGGTGTCGGTGGGAGGGACGAAGCTGATGCCCTATATCGGCGCAGGATTCGGAGGCGGCTATGTCACGGAGTTAGACCGTTCCCTGCATGCCTCGCCATCCTTCTCGTCTTCTTCCGGCTCCACCAATGCTGGACTGAGGGGCCTGTTTGGACAACACCTCATCCCAAACGAGGTCCAACTGGGCATCCGTGTCCCCTTCTAACAGGCCGCGATCCTATTCCGTCCGTGCGACAGGTCACTTCTCATAGTCTACAGGGAGAGCGGAGGGTCTACTGTGAAGATGGGCTATCGGTTACTACTGGTCGATAGAGACGGGGTCTTGGTGAGCGAATTCCAATTAACGGAGAATGCCCTCGCTCAGCCGGAGGCCTTTGTGGCGGCACTGCAAGAGTCGATCGAGTCTGTGGAAGAAGAGTTGTGAAGATGATGTCGGCGAGTGTCGGGACAACGACATGGGCAGGAGAGTCCCACCCATATCGTTTTGGCAACGGTCAGTTTCCTACCTTGAGCAGCCACCCATCGGCTTTGTCGCAGTCACCGGGCCCTTTGGCGAAAATATCGAGTCGGATGTAGCTGCCTTTGATGTTGGGGGGCAGTTTCCCTTTGACCTGGAACCCGTAACCGATTGAAGTGACGGTGATCGGAACTTTTTCATCCTTGATCTTCACCGTGATGCTTGCGGAAGTAGTTGCCTTGGATGCAAGGAATGAAAACTCCGATTTCGGGGCCACGGTGACATTGTTTTTGTCCGCGGAGAAGGGAGGAGGTGTGAAAGTAGAAAAGATGACCTGGTCACAAGCGGTCAGGTCGGTACCGATATTAGGACTTGGATCATACGCCCAGACTGGGCCGGCGGTACCGCAGACCCCGACTGCAAGAACAAGCCGTAGAAGATTTCGCAGACTCACGGTTATGCCTCTCTCTCTAGTGGTTGACGATAAGGTCCGCTGACAAAGCCGCGATATTTTGTACGCCTGAAAGAGAAAAAACAACCCCCTTCCTGCACCCGCGTTGCCTCAGCATTGATAAGGCTGTGGGGTGCTCGACTTGATTTACTCGGGGTCCAAGAGCTAATAGGGCGCAGCCCCGTACCCGATGCGAAGGAGGGGGTTGCTTAGGACAGTAAATCAGCGTACAAGCCTTCCCCTAGCATTGTTAGCCCGCAGCCAACGAGCAGGGCCCTCCATGGCGCTATTCCATAGATGCCACACGTCGGTGCCGGGAGTCCTCTCGATATCGTCCTTCTTTTCCGATTCATACAACGGGTTTCCCCCTGAACCAGCGTTCTCTCGCCGGTTTTCAGGGTAAACCATGCCGCGCAATGACCATGCCGTTCGGCGTGAATCGATACGATCCCGGCAATCCGGCCAACCCCATCAACCAATACAGTCCGAGCAACCCTTTGAATCCGGTCAATCGCTATCATCCGGACAATCCGTTGAATCCGGCGAACCAATACAACGCCGACGTGTCGTTTGCGCCGTTGGATGGAGGGAGGAGTCGGGGAACAAAAACATGGCAAGGGCCGAAACGAGACAGGCGAACGTCTCTACCGTCCGGTGTCGGCTGCGTGGAGCACGTAGGACAGTTCGCCGGGAAGGCCAAGCTGGTTCGCCCAGCCCCAGAGGTAGTCGAGATCCACGTGTAAGTGAGGATTCTTGATGACGCCCAGCGCATCTTCAAAATCATGAGGACGACCGGCCTTAAGCTTGAGGAGAATCAGGTCCTCCGGACTGCAGACATACAGGGAGACGCCGAGAAGCTGCAGAGCCTGTCTGCGAGCAAGGGCCGATTGGGCCTGGCGATCGTTCGCAAAGAGAAGGTCTAGAGGAATCATAGGATAAGAAGGATGAGTCAGACGCATCACGACATCCTTGGCCATCGGATTGTGCTCCAGCCAGGTCTCGTCGATCCGAAACTCGTGGGCATGCAACGCATCGATCAATTCGGTGCGAGCGGGTATGTCGGCGAGTACGAGCAGATCAATATCTTTCGTGGCGCGAAGACGTCCCCACGCATTCACGGCCAGCGCGCCGACGAGGCAATATGGGCTCGACGGCGGCAATGCCGTGACAATGGCGTGAAGATAATCGGCGAGTGAGTCGGGGCTAGCGGGCGACATCGCGCAAGACTGACGGAGCGTGGTCGATCGATGACACACGGCGGAAGGGGTTGTCCAATGGAGGAGGGGGAGGGAGCGGAGAAAGTCCCAGCGCGTGCGCGCACACGTTCGACCATCGTCGTATGGCATCGGAGAAACGGCAGCACTCCAAGATGCCTTCCTCAGGCGTGACCGCGTAGTCATGAGCACTGATCTGTGCCGCGCTCATATGGAGCTTGCGCAGCCAAATCGGCGGATTATCGGGATCAAACGCCATGCAGCGATTGTACAGGAAGAGGAGAGAAAGACAAAGCCGGCGCGAGAGCGTGCCATTTGGTCCGCTGGATGGGGGAAGGAGTCGAGGAAATGAGGAATGAGGAACTGCGTTGTGGAGAGTATCGTAAGCCCGCTCTGGCCCATGTGCGGCGGAACGACGACGGGTCGTTCGCCATCCATGAGCTTGAAGAGCACTTGCGCGCGGTAGGGGATCTCGCAGGGGAGTTTGCATCGACCTTCGGGCATGCTGAATGGGGGCAACTCGCAGGGCTCTGGCATGATCTCGGGAAAGACTCCTTGCCATTCCAAAACTATATTGTTCGCAGGAACGAGAGAGCAGCTTGGAGACCGAGGGCCGAACAATGAATAAGGAGTTGCCTGCATATATTGCCCATGTCCGAAAAACGGGAGGTGATCCCCAGAGCCTCGAAGAGCATCTGTTGGGAGTTGCTGAGATAGCAAAAGGGCTTGCCTCGAAGATTCACCTCGAACATCAAGGCGAGTTGATAGGGCTACTCCATGATTTGGGAAAGTACAGCAATGAGTTTCAAGCTTATCTCAAGTCGGCTGTCGGTTTGATCAACCAAGATGAAGCTGAGTTTGTCGATGCGCGTGGACTCAAGAGAAAGGTGGATCATTCCACCGCAGGGGCTCAGCTTGTTTGGGAGGAATTGTCCCAGCAAGGCGACATGGGTAGGATTGCTGGCCAATTTCTCGCCTTGTGCATCGCCTCACATCATTCCGGATTGATCAACTGTCTGTCTTCGGACACCAATAGTTGTGTCGAGGATATTTTTACAAGGCGGATTGGTAAGCGGGATGACCGATCCCATTTTCGCGAAGCCATGAGCAAAGTGGACACACTGATCTATAATCGCTTCCGCGAGTTGGTGAGCAGCCCTGGACTGATTAATGGTCTCAAAGAATCTATTCGCCAGGTGATACTCCGCGATCACATCAAAGGGCTAGATCCAAGCAAAAATCAGATCACGCAGTTCAAATTAGGTCTGCTCGTGCGTTTTCTGTTCAGTTGTCTAATCGATGCAGATCGCGCCGATACGGCTGATTTCGAAAGGCCAAAGGCCGCAAAATATCGGCTCAACGGGCAATACACCGAATGGCCTCTGCTGATCGAGCGTCTTGAGAAGCACCTGCAAGGATTCACCGTCCGGAATCCTATCGATGAATTCAGGCAGAACATTTCCGATCACTGCCTCAATAGCGCCCTTCGTGATAAAGGCATTTATACTCTGACCGTACCCACGGGAGGCGGGAAGACTCTTGCCAGCCTGCGCTTTGCTTTACATCACGCGGAACGTCATAAGATGGATCGAGCGATTTATGTCATTCCCTTCACGTCCATCATTGACCAGAACGCCAAGGTGGTTCGCGACATCCTAGAGCCGACGAAGGACGACCGTGGCCGGGTAGTGCTTGAACATCACTCCAACCTCACCCCAGAACAGCAGGGATGGCGGGAAAAGATACTGACGGAGAACTGGGACGCCCCGATTGTCTTCACCACCAGCGTACAGCTGCTAGAGACCATCTTTGGTGGAGGTACGCGCGGTGCTCGGCGGATGCACCAGTTGGCCAATGCGGTGCTGATCTTTGACGAAATCCAGACCTTGCCCGTCAACTGTGTGCATCTCTTCTCCAATGCTATGAATTTTCTAGTCGAGCACTGCGGCAGTACGGTGGTGCTATGCACGGCCACACAACCCTTGCTGAACCGTGTAGACCAAAGCAAAGGTGCGCTGAAGTTCACAAAGAACGATGACCTTATGCCCGACGTAAAGGGACTGTTCGACGACCTGAAGCGTGTGGAGGTGCTCAATCGCCGCAAACCTGGTGGATGGACTGACGAGGAAATCGCTCGACTTGCTCTGGATGAGGTCGCGCAAAGTAAGAGCTGCCTCGTGATCGTTAACACGAAGAAGTCCGCGCAGACACTTTTTCGTCTATGCCGGGAAGCTGTGGGGATACAGACCTTTCACCTGAGCACCAATATGTGCCCTGCACACCGCAAGGAAGTTCTCGACCAAATTAGGCAGCTGTTAGATGACGAGTCTCCCGTGCTCTGTATTAGTACTCAGTTGATTGAAGCTGGGGTGGATGTGGATTTCGGCGCGGTCATTCGCTACACCGCTGGCCTGGATTCTATTGCTCAGGCCGCTGGCCGTTGTAATCGCAATGGAAAGCAAAAAGATGCTGATGGAAATCCTAAGGTAGGGCGGGTTCACGTGGTTAATCCGGCCGTGGAAAATATAGACAGGCTCAAGGATATTCAGTGCGGTAAAGGCATTACCGAGCGATTGCTTGACGATGTTGAGGCTGGTAGCGAGGACTTTGGTGGCAATCTGATCGGGCCGAAAGCCATAGAGCGGTACTTCGAATACTTCTTCTTTAACCGCCATCTGGAAATGGATTACCCCGTATCCGCCCAGAGTGTCGGTCGTGATGACACACTGTTGAATCTTCTTTCAACCAACTCGCTCGCTATGGACGAATATGGACGCAATTACGGCATCGCGCCCAACATCTATCTTCGGCAATCCTTCATGTCCGCTGCCCATGCCTTCAAAGTCATCGACGCACCGACGCGAGGCATCATCGTGCCCTACGGAAAAGCTGGGCGTGATGTGGTTAACAATCTTTGCTCGGCCTTCGAGGTTGAAAAGCAGTTCGTGCTGTTGCGCCGAGCACAGCAATACACAGTCAATGTTTTTCCCCAAGACTTGGAGAAACTTCAGAAGGCCGGGGCCGTGTCTGCAATCCAGAAGGATGTGGACATTCTCCATTTGTCCGATGCCCGTTATTACAACCAGTCGTTCGGCCTGAGTCAGACGCCAGAAGGAACAATGGAGGTGCTATATGCCTGATTCGCGCAACAGCAGCATCGAATTCAAGGTGTGGGGCCGATACGCTCTTTTCACGGACCCCTTGACCCGTATCGGCGGAGAAAAATGTTCCTATCACCTACCGACCTACGAGGCGCTGAAGGGTATTGCCAAGTCTATCTACTGGAAGCCCACCTTCATTTGGGTTATCGACGAGGTGCGTGTGATGAAGCGCATACGCACCCAGACCAAGGGCATTAAACCCCTGGAGTTTGGCGGCGGCAACACCTTGGCCATTTATACCTTCCTGGCGGATGTGGAATATCAGGTCAGAGCTCATTTCGAATGGAACCAATTTCGGCCGGAACTCGCGGATGACCGGAGTGAACCAAAACATCACCTGATTGCCAAGCGCATGCTTGAGCGGGGCGGCCGACAGGACATTTTCCTGGGCACGCGGGATTGCCAGGGCTACGTGGAGCCTTGCGAATTCGGTTCCGGGCCGGGGCATTACGATGGTGCAGGAGAACTGGGATTCAGCCTGACTTTCCACGGCTTTGACTACCCGGACGAGACTGGCGAGAGCAAACTTCAAGCTCGTTTCTGGCGACCGACGATGGCTGATGGCGTTATCCGGTTTATCTCGCCTGAGAATTGCGAAATCAAGAAATTCATCCGGGAGATGCAGCCCAAGCAGTTTACGACCGGTCGGAATCTCGTTGGCGCGGAAGCGGAAATCGTCGGGCTGGAGTGCTGACATGAGCTGGATTCAAAAACTTAACGAAACATACGAGCTATGTGCCGGGTTGCCACAATTCAGCAGCAATCCTCTACTTCCTATCAGTCACACGACGCAGCAGGCGCACATCGAAATTGTGATTGATGGTAGCGGCAATTTCCGGCGAGCCAACGTGGTCAGCAAGGCAGATCAAACGACGCTGATTCCGTGCACCGAGGAGTCTGGGGGGCGGGCCGGAAGTAAACCCAAAAATCATCCTCTATGCGACAAGCTCCAATACGTGGCTGGTGACTATTGGGAACTGGGTGGTGAAGTAACTATTGGGTTCGCCAAAGAGAAGGAAGAACCTCACTGCAGCTACTTGAAGGATTTGGAGGCATGGGGAGCGTCGCCGGAAGGTCACTACAAGCTTGCCGCAATTCTGACCTATGTTCGAAAAAAACACGTGGTTCACGACCTGGTACGTGAAAGACTCTTGCCTTTAGATTCGCAGGGGAAGCTGCTAAAAAAATGGAATGGTGACAAGAAGAATGTACCGGCGATATTCAAAGTCATACCTGCAGGGTCTAGCCCAGAAGATGCCTTCATCCGCTGGCACGTAGAACTTGCCAACGATCCCGAGACTGCGATCTGGAAAGACAAAGAAATCATCGATGCCTGGATTCGTTACTACGCCAGCCAGCAGAGCAAACGCGGGCTATGTATGGTCACAGGAAATGAAGCCATACTTGCTGAGCAGCACCCTGCCAAGCTTCGGAACGCGGGTGACAAGGCAAAGCTGATTTCTTCCAATGACACCAGCGGATACACTTTTCGCGGACGCTTCAGTGATGCCGTCGAAGCCTGCGGCGTTGGGTTCGTAGTTACTCAACAAGCCCATAAGGCTTTGCAATGGTTGCTTGATTTTGAACGCAGACAGGCATTCCGCAACGGAAATCAGGTCATCGTGGCCTGGGCCGTATCCGGCAAGCCTCTGCCTGACCCGTTTGCCAACTCCGCCCAGATGTTTGGCTTGGAATCCAGAGAGGAGGATGCCACGCCCGTGTATCAAGGGGATGCAGGTCAGGCCTTTGCTGTCAGGCTGAAAAAATATATCGCCGGCTATCGAACACGCCTCGGCTCGACGGATGCAATTGTGGTCATGGGGTTAGACTCGGCCACGCCCGGACGCATGGCCATCACCTATTACCGGGAACTAACCGGCTCGGAATTCCTTGAACGTATTCAGCTATGGCACGAGTCCTGTGCCTGGCATCAGAGCTTTGGCAAGAACTTGAAGTTTGTAGGCGTTCCCTCGCCGAGAGATATCACTGAGGCCGCCTATGGTCGTCAAGTGGAAGGCAAGTCAGGCGAGAAGCTTCGCAAGGCTACGGTGGAACGGCTTCTTCCCTGCATCATCGATGGGCGACCTATACCGCGAGACCTTGTGGAATCCACGGTACGCAGAGCAGTCAATCGGCTGGGGCTTGAGAAATGGGAGTGGGAGAAAAACTTGGGTATCGCCTGCGCTCTATTTAGAGGACATCACAAGCAAAGGAGTTACGAAATGGCATTGGAGTTAGACAGAACATCCCGGGATTACCTCTTCGGGCGCCTCCTGGCCGTAGCGGAACGCATCGAAGATATGGCGCTGTATTTAGCCAAGGAAAATCGAGGCACCAGCGCAGCTAAGCTCATGCAGCGCTTCGCCGACCATCCTTATTCTACATGGCGGACCATCGAGCTCTCTCTGGCACCTTACAAGGCTCGACTTCGCACAAGGTTACCAGGCTTTCTTGTCAATATGGAAAAACTCCTCGACGGAATCATCTGCACATTCAGGGGACAAGATTTCATGAGTGAAGCAAGGCTTTCAGGCGAATTCCTCCTGGGATACCACTGTCAGAGACAAGCCCTATGGTCAAAGCCCGAATCGACCAACGCTGAAGAATCCACCGAGACCCAAACGGATCAAGGAGAGTAATGATGACAATACTTCAAAACAAGATCGACTTTGCAGTAGTGCTTCGTGTTAAACGGGCCAATCCAAATGGCGACCCGCTTAATGGAAATCGTCCCCGCACCGACTATGACAACTACGGAGAAATGACCGATGTTTGCAACAAGCGGAAGATCAGGGATCGGTTGTTGGAGAGATGGGTTGCTGCTGGCAAAAAAGAAGATGACGGGAACGAGATCTTTGTGCAGTCGGATGACCGCAAAGAAGATGAATGTAAAAGTCTTCGAGCACGTGCCGAAGCTGGCTTGGGCAACAAGCTTGGCTCGCCCCAGACTGTCGAATTGGCATGCAAGAAGTGGTTGGATGTACGTGCTTTCGGTCAACTGTTCGCACTGAAAGGTGGCAAGAAGACCAAGAAAGGCGAGGAAAATGAAGGCGACGGCGATACCGGTATCTCCATTGGAATTCGTGGCCCGGTCACTGTCCAATCCGGATTCAGTGTAGCGCCTATCGACATTGCGAGCACCCAGATAACCAAGAGTGCGAGCGGTGAAGACACTAAGGACGGCAAAAGAAGTTCCGACACAATGGGTACAAAGCACCGTGTTGAAAATGGGGTGTACGTTTTCTTCGGGAGTATGAATCCTCAATTGGCGAAAAAGACAGGGTTTAGTGATGTAGATGCCGAGGCTATTAAACAAGTACTGCCGAGGCTCTTTGAAAATGATGAATCCTCAGCGCGTCCAGCAGGCAGCATGGAGATTCTTGAAGTAATCTGGTGGAAGCATAATTGCAAAGCGGGTCAGTACTCCTCCGCCAAGGTTCATCGCACGCTGACTGTGAAGCCCGATGGCGGTATTGAGCTTGCTTCGCTCAACGGGCTCACGCCAGAGCGTATTGATGGTTTTTGACCGGGACGGGAGCTGACGTTCGATGACTGACGCAAGCGACGATCCCATCATGATCTCCGCGCTGGAGCATTGGAGCTATTGCCCGCGCCAGTGTGCGCTGATCCATATCGAACAGACGTTTGACGAGAATCTCTACACCATGCGTGGACAGGCCGTTCATAAGCGCGTGGATGAACCGGAGTCTGAAATCGTAGACGGTGTTCGCGTCGAACGGGCGGTGCCGCTCTGGTCGAAACGGTTGGGGTTGATCGGTAAGGCGGATGTGGTGGAATTCCACGGAGAGACGCCCTATCCCGTGGAATACAAGCACGGGCCACGGCGAGAGAAGGAACATGACGACCTCCAAGTCTGTGCTCAGGCGCTATGTCTGGAGGAGATGATGGGCAAGGAGGTGCGGCGCGGCGCGATCTATCATCACAGCTCTCGGCGTCGCCGCGAAGTGGTCTTTACGCCGGAACTGCGTCGGCATGTCGAAGAGGTCATCGCCGAGGTTCGCCGAATGCTGGAGAGCGGCACGCTTCCGCCTCCGGTGAATGACCGTCGCTGTGAACACTGTTCGTTGCGGGAGTCGTGCATGCCGTCTGTCATTGGTGAGCAACAGCGAGCGCGAGTCCTCGTGCGCGGACTGTTTGTCGCGAAGGGAGGCTGAAGGCCGCATGCAACAATTGCTGAACACGCTCTATATCACGACCGATGGCGCTTACGTGCGTGTGGATCATGACACGTTGAAGATCGAGGTTGAGAAGGAGACCAAGCTGCAAGTGCCGCTGCATCACATCGGTGGCGTCGTCTGCTTCGGCGATATCATGATCAGTCCGGCAGCGATGGCCCGTTGCGCGGAGGATGGGCGGTTCGTGGTGCTGCTGGATCGGAATGGGCGGTTCAAGGCGCGGGTGGAGGGGCCGGTCAGCGGCAATGTGCTTTTGCGGTGTGCCCAGCATGCCGCGATGAAGAATACTGAGCAAACGCTCGCCATTGCGCGGAATATCGTTGCCGGGAAGATCCAGAATACGCGACAGGTGGTATTGCGGGGGGCGAGAGAGGCGGATGATGCCACCGATGTCGCGCCATTGAAAGCGACCGGCGAAGCGCTCGGCAATGCTTTAGGTCGGCTGCCGTTGTGTGAAAACTTAGATGTTCTAAGAGGGATCGAGGGGGAATCAGCTCGTGTGTACTTCGGGACGTTCGATCGCATGGTGAAGGAAGATCGCCCCACGTTTACGCTGGACGGACGACATCGCCGCCCACCGCGCGATCCGGTGAATGCGTTGCTGTCGTTTCTGTATGCGCTCCTGATGAACGATTGCGTGGCCGCCGTGGAGGGGGTGGGGCTTGATCCACAGATGGGATTTCTCCATGCCTTGCGGCCGGGCCGTGCGGCATTGGCGTTGGATCTCATGGAAGAGCTGCGCAGCGTCTTGGCGGACCGCCTGGTGCTGACGTTGATCAATCGGCGTCAAGTCGCGGCCAAACATTTCCAAGCTCGGCCCGGTGGCGCCGTCCATCTGGAGGATGAGGCGAGGAAGGACGTCATCGTCGCGTACCAGAAACGCAAGCAAGAGGAAATCACGCATCCGGTGCTGGATCAGAAGATGCTGTTGGGACTCGTGCCGCACATCCAGGCCCGCTTGCTGGCGCGTGTGCTGCGCGGCGATCTGGAGGCCTATCCACCGTATTTGCACCGGTAGGGAGGATCGATGAATGTGCTCATCACCTATGATGTCTCGACGGAGACCCCGGCTGGCCGTAGGCGGCTTCGCAAAGTCGCGCTGGCGTGCCTGGATTTTGGACAACGGGTGCAGAAATCCGTCTTCGAATGCTCGGTTACCGAGATGCAGTATGAGGAGGTGATGCGGCGATTATTGGACATCATTGAAGAAAAAGAAGACAGTCTGCGGGTGTATCGCTTGATTGAGCCGAAGGAGAAATATGTGCAGGTCTACGGGGTGAATACCGCGGTTGATTTCGAGGAGCCGTTGGTGTTGTAAGCGCGGACCACGAGCGCTGAGGAAAAGCCGGAAGGATCGCGATGCAGCTAACTTATTGTGCGAGCAAGACATTCAGTGAATGTGAAGGGAGCGTGGTGTCGGAATATCGGAGTGTTTTCCTAGGTTCGCGGAGAAAACTCCATAAGTCATCGGTAGTAGAGGGTTTTCGAGTAGTACTGTAGCGCCCGCTCGAAAGGGCGGGCGAGGATTGAAACCGCTCCACACCGAGCTCCTCAGCCAGTCGGTGCTGCGTAGCGCCCGCTCGAAAGGGCGGGCGAGGATTGAAACTCTCTGGCGTCATGTGATGCTCCTCGCCCGAGTGGTAGCGCCCGCTCGAAAGGGCGGGCGAGGATTGAAACTATCTCCATCCGTCGTGCGTCCCGCTGGATCAGGGTAGCGCCCGCTCGAAAGGGCGGGCGAGGATTGAAACCACTGAGGACGAACACGAAATCAAAGGCTCGGCGGGTAGCGCCCGCTCGAAAGGGCGGGCGAGGATTGAAACACATTGGGCAAGAGTTGTCGATCTGAGAGTAGGCCGTAGCGCCCGCTCGAAAGGGCGGGCGAGGATTGAAACTGCGGACAGGCAGGAGCCGATAAAATACCTCATCGTAGCGCCCGCTCGAAAGGGCGGGCGAGGATTGAAACTCTGTCTCTACTCTCCTCTGTCTCTGAGCCCCCAGTAGCGCCCGCTCGAAAGGGCGGGCGAGGATTGAAACACGGTCCATAGTCTCACTCATTGTGGCTCCTTGGGTAGCGCCCGCTCGAAAGGGCGGGCGAGGATTGAAACGCACACCGCAGAGGCTCATCCTCATAGGCTCACCGTAGCGCCCGCTCGAAAGGGCGGGCGAGGATTGAAACTCGGCCATCCGGGAGATCCGGCGCGTCCCCATCTCCGTAGCGCCCGCTCGAAAGGGCGGGCGAGGATTGAAACATAATTCTCTCCTCGCCCGAGTGGTGGAGAGCCGGTAGCGCCCGCTCGAAAGGGCGGGCGAGGATTGAAACGTCGTAAAAACGAGATTGAGAGGGCCTACCGTGGGTAGCGCCCGCTCGAAAGGGCGGGCGAGGATTGAAACAGAGAAAGCCCACTCCGAGAAGTAGTACACACGTGCAGCCGTGTTCCCCGCGCGAGTGGGGATGAACCGGCTTGGACAAGAACGGTGTTGGCGGGTATGAGCCCTGATTCTGCTGGCTGACTTTTCCCGCCTCCTCTTAGACCCCCGATGTTCACTTGGAGGTCCTTGCGCACGGCAATGACTTGTTCATCCCTATGCCGTGTCCTGGTCATGGCTCCCCTTCGGAGAGACTGCTCTCAGCATTTGTGAACGTCCAAGCCAATGGGGTAGTTTCGGAGGGGGGAGGTCGCACAGTCCTTTCGCGTCGTATTTTTAGATTAAATTTCTCAAGTTGTTGATTTTATTGATATGTATATTCTGTTTTCAAGGGAAGGTTCATGCTAAGATTCACCCGCTGCTTTCTTTACGCCATGGAGTCTCACCTGGCGCTAAGAAACTGGGGGAGGTGATGTGGCCATCACCTCCCCTTTCTTTTGCCGCATCGCTTCCTCGTTGTCGTGACGTCAGCCTACCGGTCGGTCTGTCTCTTTTGCCTTATTCTTCCTTTCATGAGGGTGTGCTTTGCGGGGGGTAGCCGGGTTGCATCCGGACACTTTTGCCGATCCATCCTAAGTGAGGGCTGGCCAGAGAAGGGATTCTCTCGCCGATGATGCAGGTTCTCTCTGGTGGTCGAATCGATTGGAAGCGTTGCCGAGGAGGTGTCGATCGAACAGCGACTTGTGCGATGCGATATGGGACTGAGGAAGATCAAGGATGCGGGAAGGTGAGGAGGCGACGTGGCCGACGCCTCCTCATGATGCGACGACTACTTCTTCTTGGCCGCCTTCTTCGCTGGCTTCTTCGCTGCTTTCTTCGTTGCCATGAGCACTCCACCCCCCTTCGATTTCAAAAAATTGTGATCTGATGTGTGTTGTATAGCAGAGTTTGTGCTCCGAGTAAAATCCTCTCTCCACCATTTGTTCCGGTCAGCGGAAATAGAGCAACCCTTGTTCTGTGAATCCCCACTTTCTGGGGGGTACTTTTATCGAGGGGGCCTCGTCTACGATCCGATGGATCTCGGACAAGCTGCATTCGTTATCAGTAACCGTACATGGACAAACAGGGGAAGTAAGGCGAGCGCGAAGCCGGCTGTTTCACCAGACCGCTATCAGAATAAATCCATCTGTGCGGGCTGGGGGGCTTCAATATTCAAGACCGGCGCGGTCGGCCCTGGAGCTGAGCTGGTTGGCTCAGCCGGATTGGAGTGGCGGTCGAGAAACTCTTTGAGTTTCTTGAAATCCTCTTTCAGCGTGCCGAGGAGGTTGCCTTGATGGAGCGCGGCTGCCGGGTGCAGGAGGGGGAACAGCACAAAATCCTTCATATAGAAGGCCTGCGCTTTCACCTTGGTGATACCCACCTTGCGTTCCAAGAGGGTCTGAGTAGCCCAGTTGCCCAGGGTGCAGACCAGCTTCGGTCGAATCAGCTGAATCTGTTGCAAGAGAAACGGCTTACACGTTTCCACTTCGTCCTGCTCCGGATCGCGATTGTTGGGTGGCCGGCATTTGATGACGTTCGCAATATAGATGTGATCGCGCGAGAGACCTGCCGAGGCGAGGAGGTCGTTCAAGAGCTTGCCGGCTGCTCCGACGAACGGTTCCCCTTTCTGATCTTCATTGAAACCCGGCGCTTCCCCGACGAACATGATACTGGCGTGAGGATTCCCGACGCCGAACACAACTTGACTGCGCCCCAGCTTGGCTAGCTTGCACCGCCGGCAATCAACAAGGGATTGCGCGAGGTCTTGGAGAAGAGTAAGTGTCATGAGTCGCGAGGGCAACGAATTAGTCTCGGTATCTTAAAAACGGACAGCCGGGATGTCAATCGAGATAATGAGGTGTCGGAGGAGGCGTGGATATGAAGGTCATGAGTCTTGGAGGTCTGGCGGTCGTGATGATTCCGGCATTGGTATCTGCGGCATCAGTGGAACTGGCGGCGTACAGCGATAGGCCGTTGTGTGAAAAAATGGTGACGTTGCTCGGAGAACGGCTGAATGCCCCCTCCGAGCTATCAAAGACTGTGGAGTGGACGGCGGTGGAGTTGAAGGGAGAGGGACCTAAGATCAGGCGCTGTTCGAGTCTCGATAAGGCGAATATAGATCTGAACAACGATGGGCGCGATGACTTAGTGGTGAAGACCACGTTTTGCATGAAGGGTGTGCCAAGTGATAGCTTCTATGTATTCCCCGCCGATAGTCAGGTCCTCGACCAACTGAGTTGGCAAGACATGCGCCCCCTGTTGGCCACGCAAGACAAGTTCGAACGGACCGGCGGAACATATCCCCTGACATCTCTTCCCATGGACAAGGCATCGACGTCTCCTGCGTTGAGCGCCGTCTTTACGATTCAACCGTTTCGGCTTGATGGTGTTGCTTATATCGGCTTGACCGATGCTCGACGGGAGTGGATGGTCATCGCCAAGTATCGGGGCGGCGAGCGGTTTGAGGATTTGTGCTATCTGCGCGCCGAACCTAATTAAGGTGGTAGCCTTTTGCCGCGAGACAGGTATCTCGCATACTGTTGATCGTCGAAAGGCCATGCAAAGCCCGGGCATGATCGGCAGGGCTCTGGGGTCCGGAACCGAACGGAAACGGAGAACTGGAGCCGTAGAAGTGCTGCTCATTCGCTAACCTCGCTTTATACTCACATTCCATATAGTCCCGCTCCATATCAGATCGGTTGAATCCCGGGGGGTGGCCTCCACGTTCGTAGGGACTCTGCGCACAGCTTCCCACGATCAGCGGAAGCGCAAGCACAACGATTTTGGCCCACGATGCCATGTCATGCTCGTACCATCCAACCATGACAAGGTCAAGCGGGGTGGGCCGAGACGAGCTCCGCACAGCGATGGGCGCTGACGAGTGCGCTCTCGAGATTGGCAGGCCATCCGGTGTCGGTCCATGCCCCGGTCACGAGTAAATTCTCGATGGGACTTTGTTGAAGCGGCCGCAATTGCGCAGCGCCCGGCGCAAGCGACAGAGCAGCATGGTTTTCACGAACGACTGATCGGGCGATCACATCCTCCCTGGCCGTTCCTGAAAACAGCTCGCACATCGCGGTCTGTGCCGTCTCGATCAACTGATCGTCGTTCAACTCAGCGAGGGCGTTTCCGACGGCGGACAGCCGATAGTCACTCTCGCCCGACTCGATCGATGTGCCGGTGAGCTGGTGGAACGGTCGGCCTGAGAGGAGGAGGAGGCGAGATCGTGGTTTCGTCGTGGGGCAGGTCAATCGAATCACGACTTCGCTCAGACTTTTCAGCTCGGTGATCTGGGCGAAGTAGGCGTAGCGTGTCAGCAACCGTTCCGGCATCAGCTGCAGGAGGTTCCGATAGGACAGCGCGATGATGTACCGGTCGGCCCGCAGTCTCGTATCGTCGTGAAGCCGAACTTCGCTCACGCCGGTCTGTCCAAACCGAAGGATCGGTCGATGGGTCAAGGAGACGATCCGCGCATGCCTCTGCTGGAGCGCCTGTTTCATGGGCGCGATAAACCGATGGTCGACGGAGCCGGCCAGGTGTGTGAGCCGCGCGGCCGATGCGTCACGAAGAAACACGGTTGACAGCAGATGAACGAACGTTGCGGCGGAGAGACGTGTCAGTGCGTTGCCCGCCAACCATTGCGCGAGCGGATCCCAAATCCGTTCTCTGGCGTCCGGACTTTGTCCGGCCGCCGTCAGCCATTCATCCGCCGTCCGACTCTCTAAATCTGCCGGGAGAGTTTGAGCTTGTTCCCAAATTTGCTCGACATGGGAGAAGAGTCTCCACCGGTCCTGCCAGGAAAGGCCGTGGAAGCTGAAAAGGCTCATCATCCACTGAAACGCTCCTGGGAGGCGAGCGGACTGATAGGGAGCGATGCGCCCGTCTGGCAGCTGAAATTCCAGTGGAATCGGCCGGTCGGCTTCCGAAGATCCTTCCCGATCGAGCGCGCGAAGGATCCGCCTCGTCTCCTGGTGGCATCCGAGAACGATCGGGGCCGGTTGGGATGCGTCAGTTCGGAATCCATCGCGCCAGTCGGGATGATCGAGCAAGGTGATCTCGTAGCCCCGCTGATGAAGATGGTACGCAGTGGTCAGGCCGGCCAGGCCGGCGCCGAGAACGAGAACGGACTGTGGAGGTGGAGCGGTCACGAGAATCGGGAGCGGAGCCAAATACCTAAGGCAATCACGACCCGTTGGGTTGTGGTGAGGGTGATACGTGGTCCGAAGACCTGATAGTCGGACCGTTCGATCCGTTCCAGGATCCGACTGTAGATGCCGCGCATGATTTCCGCCACCGTCAGCGCGCGACGCTCTTGAGGCGAGAGTCCCTGGAGTGCCGCATCGGCTCTCTTGTAATAGTGGTGCGCTCGTGACGCCTCATATTCCATCAACGCTCGAAACTCAGCTGAATAGCTCCGATTAAGCATGGATTTCTCGGGATAGTTCCACTTCTGCAAGTCATCCAACGGCAGATAGATCCGGCGTTCGGCGGCATCCGTTCCGACATCGCGAAGGATATTCGTCAGTTGGAAGGCCATGCCGAGCGCCACCGCATAATCCTGCGCGCGCGCCGATGTGACACCGAAGATATGCAAACAGATGAGGCCCACCACCGAGGCGACGCGATAGCAATAGAGCGACAATTCATCGAACGTCCCATACCGATTGTTGAACAGATCCATTTCGACGCCTTTGATCAACTCTTCGAAGTACGCTTTCGGAATGCCCAAGATTTTCACGTGGTAGGCGAGGCTCACCATGATGGGAATGGTCGGGATGCCGGAATACACCGCGTCCAGTTCCTCGCGCCAGCGCTTCAGCTCATCTTTGGGGTTGCTCCCGGCAGCCGGTTCGTCGACGGCGCTGTCGACGGCTTTGCAGAAGGCATAGACCGTGTACATGGCATCGCGTTTGGCTTTGGGAAGGAAGAGGAACGAATAGTAAAAATTGCTGCCGCTCTTCTTTGTGTAGGCCGTGCAATAGGCTTGTGCTTCAGCGGCCATCATGATGCGCAACTCCCGATCAGCGTCGAGGTCTCAAGTTTGATCGCGTGGGCCGGGTCAAGCGGATGGTCAGGCGTCGGGTGGAGGATGGCCGCGAGCAGTTCCACGCCGTCGACGAGCCGAGGGCCTGGGCGGCTGAAGAAGGAGGTTGCATCGACGACGTACAGATCCGGCCACTGTTCGCAAGCCCGCCGCCATGCGTCACCGGTTTGTCCGACGCGCCTGAGCTCGTTGACCGTACGTTCGACGGAGTACCCGCAAGGCATTATGAGGACGACGTCGGGTCGAGCGGCTTCCACGGCGCGCCATGTGGTTTCATGCGAGGGAGTCTCCCGAGATCCGAGGACATCGAGACCCCCGGCGAGCGCAACCATTTCCGGAACCCAGTGGCCTGCGACATAGAGAGGATCCAGCCATTCAAGACACGCCACGCGCGGGCGCTCGGGCATCCTACTGGTTTGTGCGCGTACGTGGTCCACTCGACGCCGGAGTTCCTGGGTGAGCGCCTGTCCCTTCGCGCGTACACCCGCCGCATCGGCGATGCGCTCAATATCATGGAGCATGTCGTCCAAGGTGGTCGGGCTGAGCGTGAGCACGTCGGGTCGATGTTGAAGCGACTCGATCACGCGTGTGAGCTGGTCCGGCGTGACTGAGCAGACGTGACAGAGGTCTTGCGTTAGGATAAGGTCCGGACGGGCTCGGCGCAAGGCGTCTTCATCGAGTCGATAGAGTCGCTGTCCTGACGCCACCAGTTCTTTGACCTGCCGGTCGATTTCTCCGCCGGATCCTCCGTCCTTTCCAACCAGGGGTTCGATCATGACGGGAATCCGTCGAACCGAGGCAGGAAAGTCGCATTCGTGGCTGATGCCGACCAATCGGTCGGCCAGATCGAGCGCGGCGATGACTTCTGTCGCCCCAGGGATGAGTGAGCAGATTCGCATTGTTTTATGTCGGCCATAAGCGGGCACGCACATCCTGGAGGCGTGTCTCGCTCAAACCGGAGCTGATGGCATCGGCCTCATGAAGGTCTTGTGCCGTGTGCGTATTGGTCACCGCCAAGACCTTCATTCCCGCCGCTTTCGCGGCCCGGATGCCGGGGAGGGAATCTTCGATGACCAGGCATGAATGCGGGAAAATGGCTGCAGCGGACTGATGACGGTTCAATCCGGTCAGGGCCTGCAGGAACGGTTCAGGATTCGGTTTGCCCTGCGCAACATCCTCCGCGCTGGTAATGTGGCCGAACGCTTTTCGGATTCCGATTTGTTCCAGCACCAACTCGATCTCAGCGCGCAAGGCGCCCGAGGCGATGGCAATGGGGTAGGTGGCCGCGGCAGCTTCGACAAACTCTCTGACGCCTGGGAAAATCACGAGGTGATCTTGGATCGAGGTCATATAGGCGGCGGCCTTTTTCGCCATCAACTCTTGGAGAAGCGAGGGAGAGGTCGGTCGGCGATTGATTCGGAGTGCCTCCAGAATGCATCCGCGATCGTCGAAGCCGAGATAGTCCGCATAATAGTCTTGTTCGGTCAAATTGATCTCGATGTCTGCCAAGGTTCGGCGCAGACTTTCAAAGTGCAGCGGCTCGGTGTCGGCGATGACACCGTCGAAGTCGAAGATCACGGCGTGCATGGATTCCCGTGGCTCGTGATGTCTCACCTACCATGATGGAGGCGCGAACGGGCGGCATTATAGCACAGAGGGCGGCGATGTGATCGCCGCCCTCTGTGCGTGGAGGGTCTCGTGCGAACAGGCGATCAGGGCTTCAATTTAAGCTGCTTTTCCATCAGCCAACCTTTTGTGCCGAAATCACTACGGACGGAATAGACCCAGTCATTTCCCTGCAGGTCGCCGTCAAGAATCGTGAGCGCGGTTCCCGGCGGAATGGCCGGTCCCGGCCTTGTCCGTTCGGCATCCTGAGTCAGGACCACTTTCCCGCCGGGATTCGTGGGATTTGCAAGTACACTGACCCGTTGCCCTTCGCTGAACAGCGGAGTCGGTGTCGCGGTGATAGGCGCAACCGGTGCGGGTGACGGCAAGGCTTGTATCGGAGCGGGGGTCGTCGGCATCGGCTGGATGGCCGGAGGTTCGGGAACGGGAGCCGTCGGCGGCGCTGCGGCCTGCGGTGCTTCGACCGGCGTTTCAGCGGGTGGAGTCGAAACAGGGGCTTGAGGCTGAGCGGCCGGCGCAGGTTTCGGCGGCGCCGGTCTGCGGGCGACAGGCGGTTGAGGTGGTGGGGCCGGCGATTCGCCGAGAAGCGGCCCCACATAGTCCATGATCATCTCCGGCTCCATCGCGACATAGGCGCCGCCGCCGATCAATACCAACAGAAGTACCCACAGAAGCGGGCGCCCGCTCGACTTTTTAGGCGGGTTTGGAGGCGAAGGTGATCGAATCGTGGTGGTCTGTTCCAACTCCTCTTCCGTGAATTCCAAGTCCGGTTCCGGCTGACGAGCAAACAACAGGCTCCACGTCAGAGGACTGCCGGCCAACGACGGGCCCCCAGCGATAGCAAACATCAAGCACCTCCCTCCAGCGGAACAGCATCGTACAATCTAGAAAAATACTTATCACCAAGCCCATAGGCTGTCAATTTTGTACCAATATTCAGCAGCGTCTATTCTGGTACGGATGTACACTCACCAGGATCATACATGGGATTAAGACGTGAGCGCAGGGCCCGGCCGATGCCATGTCTTCGGGCACGCAGTGGAACATGCAAGAGAAGAGAATCGTTCAGGCCTCTTGCATGTCTGTCGAGGCGGCAGGCACAATACTGTGGCAACGGTCATGAAGTCCTACCGCGAAGAACTCTGGTTTGAAACACAGACCAGACGGGCCTATATCAATATCACGCCCCATATCGAGGCAGTGGTACGGAAGAGCGGAATACGGGAAGGCCTCGTGCTGGTGAACGCGATGCACATTACCGCCAGTGTGTACATCAATGACGATGAGTCGGGTTTGTTAAGGGACTACGACGATTTCCTGGAACGGCTTGCTCCTCACGACGCGGTCTATCGGCACAATGACACAGGCGAAGACAACGGCGATGCTCATCTGAAACGCCAAGTAATGGGGCGTGAAGTCGTCGTCGCGCTCACCGGGGGCAAGCTTGATTTCGGCCATTGGGAACAAATTTTTTACGGCGAGTTCGACGGACGTCGTCGTAAGCGGGTACTTGTGAAGATTATCGGTGAATAGGGATGAGCGTCGTCATGTCTATGCGAGGTAGGGGTAATCGTCCGGAGGCTTGCATGGGAAGGAAAAGTTTGGCAACATGCGTTTTGAGCCGTCGAGCCATGGCCGTGGGCTCGTACAGTAGGGAGCCATGATGTTAGGCTGGTCTCGCCCTGATCCACTCACCCGGGATCTCATTCATCTCATCAATGCCCGTCGCCACGATCATGGCGACACCGATGATGCGATCGATACCTTGCAGGCGTTTCTTGAGCAAGGACGCGAGCATGATCTACTGACCGTGCTGGCGGCGCTTGACGAAGAAATGGCCGAATGGCTCTTTGATCTGGTCGCCGAGGCCAGCTGCACGTTGTTGTTGGACGGACCAGACGACGAAAAGCCGGCCTACGGCACGATGGCGGCGCTGGAGCTTCCTCTGCAGGCGAACTTAACCGCGCCGCTCAAACTGAAGATTGATCCGATCGCCACGGCCGATCTCTTGCATAAGTCTCTTCAGCTCCCCGCGGGAACGGTTGTTCGCGTGGAGTCGCGCCTTTTGACCGATGCCACCTTGGAGATGTTGAACCTGCAAATGTTCCATGACCACCTTGTGACGGTCACCGATTCCAGACGCGTCCAGTCCGTGGCGGCGCGGTTGCTTCCTCCCGTCGAAAATACGGCATTTCTTCTGTTTGAGCTGATCGGCGCTCCGGACCCAGGGTTGCCCGATGCGTGGGAAGATGAACAGCGCCGTGAGATTCTCGAAGGGCTGGTGAAGCAATGTCCCGAACTGGCGTGCGCGCCCGATACCATCGAGGCGCCGGTTTATGCGGCGTATGCGATGTTTGACGCGCAGAACGCGGTGAGGCTGCATCACCTTGCCGATGAGACGGCTGCAGTGTGGCGAGAGCTGGATCCGCTTGTCAGGTCCCGCACCATCGTCCATCTTCATACGCAATGCGGGAATGGGGTCTATATGCCGGTATGGACCGATCTGTTCGATCCGGAGCTCCCGGAAGAGCATGGTCCGGTCTGGACCTCCCCTGATGTCTGGGTGTTTACCGCCGATCTGCCGATCGAATGGCCGGGAGAGATGTTGACCAATCGGCTCTTGGCGGAAGGTTGCACCAGGTTCGAAAACCATATCGTGGAGACTCCGGACAACTAGTTTCCCTCGCTCCTGCCTTTTGCTCTTTCCGTGTTCTTCAAGCCGGTTGGTTCGGCGGACCGCACAGGCCCTGCGAAAAACTTCTGTTTCGATGATTTTTCCGCAGCGTTATTTTATCCTCACCGTGATGAAGGCCGCCGGCGCCGAAGAACGATTCGGGAATGTGATCACGAACTCCATCTCGGTGGCGGGGTTGGTCTTAGTTTGGACCGTCATCTGGGCGAACCTCCCATCGAAGGAAGAGCTCCTCTCGGCACAATCGACTTCCTCGCTTGCTGCTACGCAGCGCGTCCCTGAGCTCGATCTCACGATTCCAGGCGTGACCAGGCAGCCGGCTGACCGTCCGGCAGGAGCGGGAAAATCGGAGTCGGCGGCCACTCACGGTGGCGTATCCGTTCCGCGCGACAGCCGTGCCAGGCAAATCGCGGAAATGAAGTGTGAGGCCGAGGTCCAGCAGTACTGTCCCGATTCGCTTTCAGGAGAAGACCGGCGACATTGTGTCGTGCAGCGCATGAAACGATTGGACCCTCCCTGTCAACAGATCGTACGGCAACGGCTGGTACGTTGGACGGAAGCCGAAGGGTATGGGCTTGCCTGTGTCGAAGATGTGAAGCGGGTCTGTCTAACCGTGCAGCCAGGCGACGGCCGTCTCCTGCGATGTTTGCAAGAGCATGAGCAGGAGCTTTCAGAAAGCTGCTACCAAAGCTTACCTAAAGGGCGTCTCCACTTACGAAACTGAAGATCGGCATACCGGGCATCGTTCCTTCATGGCCGTTGTGTTGTGTCCCGCCGGCAACCTGAGACGATTCAGAGACAACGATGGAGAGGAGTCGTTCGAGCTGAACACTCGCGAAGAGTCGAGAGAAGGAACACCCCGTATTTATGCAGCCAACCCTTCAAGACAGGACCGGAGTGCCATGGCGAACTCGCCGGCGCGGCGATAGCGAAGGGCCGGATCCTTTTGCAACGCTTGATCCAGGACTTTCTTTACGATGGGAGAGAGATCCGGTCTGATGGCTTTCACGCTGAGATGCGGCGTGTGAGCGATGGCAAACAGTAAGGCTGAGACGTTGTCCGCAATAAAGGGAGGCCGACCGGTCAGGAGTTCGAACATGACGACGCCGAGCGAAAAAATGTCCGATCGCCCATCCACCTTTTTCCCGGAAATCTGCTCAGGGGACATGTAGGTGGGAGTTCCCAGCACAATGTTCGTCTGCGTTTTCGACGACGTCGCCATTTTGGCGATGCCGAAGTCCATGATCTTGACGGCCTCGTCGGTGGTCAGCATGATGTTCGCCGGTTTGATGTCGCGATGCACCACCCCCTGCTGATGGGCATAGTCCATCGCGTCGGCGACGGTCGCCAGTATCGGAATCAGTTTTTCGAGCGGCAGGAGATGCGGTTTCCGCGACCACTGCTTGAGCGTGGTACCCTGAAGCATCTCCATGGCGATGTAGCCGAGGTCGTCTTCCTCCCCGGCATCGAAGATGGTGACGATATTGGGGTGAGACAATCGCCCGGTGGATTCCGCTTCAAGAAAGAACCGAGCCTTCACTTCCTGCAGTTTATCGTGGTCGTCGATCTCGTCCAGCCGCATGGTCTTGATCGCCACGAATCGCTGGATCGTCGGATCTTTTCCCAGATACACCACTCCCATCGAACCACGCCCCAACTCCTTTAACACCTTATACCGACCGAGCGTGCCGGGTGGACCGTTTTGCGTGGTGTGGATGGACGCCGCGGTCTCAGCTTCACGACCGGCATGTTCCGAATCGAGCTCGGCGGTATCCTCCGCCGATGGTCCAGGTGCTTGACGTCGAGTCGATGGCACAGGCTTCACGAAAAAGCGGCGAAGGGCGTCACGATGCAGAAGCCAGGCAGCCGTGATCCAGATCCCACTCAGCGTCAATGCCGCAGCGTACGCCAGGGCATAGTGTGTGGGATCCACGGAGTCGAGAAGCGAAAGCCCGGTGATCCGGAGGATCTTATCCGTCACAATCACCATAAACAGGGTCGTGACCGGAAGGACCAGTTGTCGCAAAAATGAGAAACCTCGTCCGTTATCCGGCATCTGGAGAAATGCGCGGAGCGAAAGAATGCAGAGAGCGACCACCCCTATTCCTTCAACGATGAAGTAAATGGTTTGGGAGCCGGTCAAGCCGAACAGCGAGAGGGGAAACGACTCGGCCGCCGGTAGTTTGCGCAGTACGGGACCGGCAAAGAGGGCAACCAGCGCGACCAGCGCATATTGAAGGGTCCAGCGTGACGCGTTGACCATGGTGATGAGATCTGAAGATAGTCAGAGTCTAGCGGATACCGAAGGAGAGTCAATGGATCGGAGGAAATCCACGAGCGGATATTGCGCTAGAGTCGCCCAACGGCTTCTTTCATCTTAGGCAGCAGCAAGGGCGGGATGTGCAGCGTGCCCTTCCCGATGCCGACTTCGATATCAGGTTTTGTGAGACCATGAAAATCGCTTCCGCCGGTCACCAAGAGACCGAGTTGCTGAGCCAGGTTGAGGTATTCTCGAGTTTGTCGCGCAGCATGAGTGCTATAGTACACCTCTACACCGTCGAGCCCGTCCGCTTTGAGTTGTCGAACCAAATCGACCAGCGACCGATCTGCGACCTTGACCCACGTCGGGTGAGCCAGGACGGCCAGTCCGCGAGCGGCTTTGATCCAGCGAATGGCTTCTGCAGGGCTCGGGAGCTCCCGAGGAACGTAGGCCGGTTTTCCATCGGCAAGAAACCGATCAAAGGCCTCTTTCGCGGAGGCGACGACGTGTTTGTCCATCAAGACACGGGCGATGTGCGGCCTGCCGATCGAGTCCGTGTTCGCGAGTGCGCGGACTTCGTCGTACGTAATCTCGACTCCGAGAGCCTGCAATCGTTCAATGATCTGAGGGTTCCGGCGGTGACGAGCGTCTCGCAGCGTCTTCAGGCGAACAAGTAAGTCGGAGTCTTGCCGGTCAAGAAAATATCCGAGAATGTGCAATTCGGAGTTGCCGGCAAGCGAGCTGATTTCCACGCCGGGTATGATCTCGATTCCACACTGTTGTCCGACCTCAATGGCCTCGGTGACGCCCGTCATGATGTCATGATCGGTGATCGCCAAGGCCGTCACCCCTGCTTGATGCGCCATATGGACCACCTCAGTGGGCGTGCAACTTCCGTCGGAATGGGTGGTATGCAGATGAAGGTCCAGGCGGCTCATGTCGTCGGTCCTACAGTTAGGGGTTTCAGCGCCGCAAGTTGGGCTGTGTAGACGGACTCTGCTCCGTTCACTCCTTCATGGAGTCCTTCATCATAATGGAGAATGCGGAGGTCTGGGAGAAGGCGTACGAGTTCACCCTGTGCAAGACAAAATTCTCGACGCTTTGGATGGTGGTGCCGGATATGGTTGTCAAGGGTAAAAGTTTCATACAGCAAAACCCCGCCGGGCTTAAGCGCGTCAACGAGAGAGGGGAAGAGGGGGCGGTGCAGGTAAAAGAAGATGAGAATGGCGTCGTATGTTTCATGCCCTAGTGGCGGATTCTGCGTCGGCGGCTCCAGATCGAACACTCGCGAACTGATGCCGGTGAGGTGTCGTGCTCGGGCGCCGGACGAAAGGCGTGCGAGGGCCTGTTCGTCGCGGTCGACGGCGTCGACCTGGTAGCCAAGCGAGGCGAGGAACAGCGCGTGACGCCCGCTGCCGGAAGCCACATCGAGGACCCTGCCTTTGGGAAGCCGGTGAAGTTGCCGGACGAGAAACCGGGCCGGTGGGGGATCTGTTCGGAGGATGTGCTGTGTGAGCCTTGTGCGCTCAATGCGAATCCCCACGGAACGGGTCACGTTGGAAATCGGAGGATGCAGCTTTCGCAACCACAGCTTGATGCGATTGATCGGGAATTCATCAAACAGGGCGGCCATGAGTCGTTCCGCCAGCGTTTCCAGCAGCTGAGACTCCTGTACGGTTCCGATGTCGACGACTCGCTCGGCCACTTTTGCGTAGTCGATCGTATGAACAAGGTCGTCGGACAACCCTGCTGCTTCCAGTCGATAGTCTAATTCCAAGTCGAGAGCGAGGGGTTGCGGGCGAGCGCGTTCCTCGGGCGTCACACCGCAGCGGCCGCGAAATTCCAATCGTTCGATGACGACATGTCCCCCCATGTGCGCATTGTCGAAGATCGGATTTCAGACTGTCAAGCGAGGAACAGGACGTGTGGGGGCGAGAGGGGCGCGGTGCATGGCGGCTAGACGAAGTAACGGCTCGTATCGAATTTATGCTCCGTATTGTCAACCAATCGAATGATGCTGTGGCGGTACTCGCCGGTGTCGTCCTTTTCAGTCAAATCCAACTCGGGACCGTGCTCGATGGGAGTCCCCTCTGCATCGGTGATGACTTTCACGACCGGCCGTTCGCTCTCGGTCGTGTCGGCGGCAGGCTTGAGTACGACGGCGAATTCATCGGAATCGAGAACGACCAGGCTTCCGATCGGAATGATTCCCACGCAATTGACGAACAGTTTCAGCAAGGTCGCGTCGAAACTTTTCCCTGATTTCGCCAGCATCATAGTGAGTACTTTCGAGGGCGACATCGGTTCTCGGCGGTACACGCGAGACGATGTCATGGCATCGTAACAATCGGCGATCGTGAGAATGCGTCCCGTCAGAGACAATTTCCACGGTGTCTTTAATTTGGGATAGCCGGAATAGTCCAGGTTCATGTGGTGTTCGAAGGATGCCGCCGCCATGCGCGCCGGAAGGTTGGTGATGCCACGTAACTGCGTGAGACTCAAAACGCCTTCCGTGGGGTGATTGCGCATCATCGTCCACTCGTCTTCCGTAAACTCACCCGGTTTATTCAAGACTTCCAGTGGAATGGTCGACTTCCCCATGTCATGAAACAGCGCAGCCAAGCCGAGATCGGCCAGCTCGACTTTCGGATACCCGGCTCTGTTTGCGAGCGCGATGGAGAGCAGCGAGACGTTGACGGAATGGTTATGGGTATATTGATCATGGCAGCGAAGCGTGGTGAGGCCCAGCATGATCGACTCGTCCTGCATCATCAAGTCGACGATATTTTGAATGGCGCGTTTGGCCTGCTTGAAGTTCAGAGCTTTGCCGTCGCGGGAGGACTGAGTTAGATTGCCGACGGCATCGGCGGCTTTCCCATACGCGGTTTTTGAGCGCGCTTTGTGGTGGGTTTTCGAATTTCTGTTTTCCGGAAGATCTTCTTTGAGGTTGAGCAATCGAGGGTCGTTCAGTTCGATGCCGGCCACGGCCAGGTTGCTCAATTCCCGTCGGAAGTCCTCGATCGATTTCGTGGCGGGGTCGAGAGTGACGAAGAGGTGGGCAAACTCTCGAAGGTCCTTGGAGGAGACCGAAGAGGCAAACGTCAGGCCGCCGATCTTCCACTTTTTCAAGGCGTCGAGGATGCTTGAGACGACGAGCATTTGTTGCGCCGTCACTTTCAGATGGTTCTCGCCGAGGAAGAGGAAATCGTCCTGCACCCACAACGTGACCGGTCGGTCGTGGGCGAGGGTTTCAATGAGTGTCAACATCGTTTCGACGGGCTTGTCGAGCGCGGCGTTGGCTCGGCCATGAATTTTTGAGGTCTTAATCAGCGTATTCAACTGTGTAATGAGCTGGAATCCCAGCATCACCAACTGTTGGTCGAGGATATCTCCGGCTTCCGACCCTTGGCCGATCTTCCGTGACAACGACTTTTCGTGTGTCAGGAGCGGCTGGCTCTGATCGTGGGTGGGCGGGTTTCCCAGAGACTGTGACTGGCCTTCTTTCACGATCATGTTTCCTAGTGTATGGAACCGGTTGCGGGGAGGCTGCGTTGGAGCCGTTGAGCTTGTGACAATGCCGCGGCACAGGCCTGACGAACCGCAGCATTTCCCTTCTTGGCCCCAAGGGAGAGCGCGGCGCTGGCGGCAGGGGTGGCAAGTTTCCCGAGCATTTCTGCTCCCAGTACCGCCAGCTCTTCTTTTTTCTTCCGATTCATCCAGGTCCATTCGGTCATCAGGCCTTGCCAATAGGGAACCGCTTCGTCGCCGCACGTGGCGCGGACAGCCTGGAAGACGGCTCGTCGCTCATTGATCGGGCGATCCATAAACCCTTCTTCCGACAGAAGCGGGGACCATTGGGAAAAGGGAATGGTGTATTGGCCGGACATGAGCAGCTTCAGCGCGGCAAAGCGAACCCCATCGTCCTCGTCGGTCGAAAGGGAGACGAGTTTTGAGCCATTGCCGTTAGGGCGGAACAGGCCGAGGGCACGAACGACTTCCCGACGCACCTGCGCGTCGGGATAGCGGGTCAATCGTTCAACTGCATCGGCGAACTTGGGATTGTTCCACTTGATGAGAATCGAAAGCAGATTGCGAACATACCCAGGCCTCCGATCCGATAACCCTCGCAACAAGGGATCGGGATGGTCTTTCGCGAGGGTGACGAGGGCTTCCGACACAATGGCTTGATGGACCGGTGACGTGCTGTTCGCGAGAAGCGAACAGAGTGCGGGGACGGCATCCGGCTTCATTAGCAGGAAGATGGTAGAGAGCCCTTTCACCTCGGCGTCCGGGTGCTGGTTGAGGTAACCCTCTATCATCTTCACTCGTTCCGTGCGGCCGAGTCCGTCGAGGAGCGAGGCCAACTGTTGTTTGTGCTCCTCGCCAAGATCCGGCCGCACGGCATCCGTTTCGTGGAGGAGACTTAAGACGTTCTCCAATACCGTCCATTTGCCCTCGCGGAGAAGGGATTCCACGACGGTGCCCCACAGGCTGAAAAGTTTCGTCAGCAACGCGGGAGACTTCTCTGAGGCCAGGATTGCGGTCAACATGTCCAGGATGTACATGAGGCTGTCTTGTTTTCGCTCTCCCTCGATCTCTTGCGCGAGGAGGGCCAGCTCCTCTTCCGTGACTTCATAGCCTGTAAGTCCGGACTGGAAACGGTTTTTGGCGTTTCCGGAACTGCCGCTCTCAGCGTGGGTACCTTCTTTGATGCGCTTTTTTCGTTCTCGCTCCCGATCCAGCAACTCTCTGAGCGTTGAATCGGACGAACTCATGCTACTGTCAGGGTGGTTCACGCCGTCGTTCGCTACCGACGACTTTGAGAGTTCTTCGGCCGTGGCGATGGTGATCGTCGACAGATTCCGAGACCATAGGCGTGTGACGATATCATCGTCGTCCTCGACTGAGTCGCCGTTGCTCCATAGGGAGGCGAGGAAAAGGGACAGATCCTCTTGCGTAAGACCTTCGTGCAGGACGAGCTCTCGGATGCCATCGGCGTATAGTTTGAAGGCGAGACTCTCGCTTCCTCCATCCCGCTCTGCCTGGTAGACGACCGTGTCCCTGCACAGCAATTCGGATCGTTGAACCAGCAACGTCAGTCTTGAATAAGCAGTGAGGTGATCGGTTAATTCTTGGAATAATTGCTGCGTAAATTTCTGGGCAACGGGATTCGTTGAGCCGTACGTCCGATTCGATTTGGCCGTCTTGTCCAGCAGTTTTAATACACGTTTGACGGAGACCATCTCTGGGTCTTCAGCCGTGCGTGTGGCGACTGCTGCGGCCATCATGTCTTGAGCCGTTTTGAGGTCCGTTGTCATAGGTAAGACCTACCGGTAGGTCGCAGCTTCGTCAAGAAAATCGCCGTTCTTGACAGCCCTTTCCGTTTCGGATACGTGCGTGATTCAATGGCTTGTGTGTCATAGGAGGCATCGTTAGAATGCAAACCGCACTATGAGTGGACCTCCTCTTGTGATCTGTTTCGGCGATAGTCTGACGGCAGGCTTTCAAGCGCCGACAAGGGACAACCAGACCGGGCGGGAGACTCCGTACGGCCAGTTCCTTCAGTCCTATGTGGGCGATGCGGCGCAGGTTCGTATCTCCGGGATCTGCGGTGAGCTGACAGGCGAAATGGTCATGCGATTCCGGCGCGATGTGCTCGATCATCGACCGAGGTATGTCCCGATTCTGGGCGGCACGAACGATTTGGGATGGAATAAGTCACCGTCTGAAATCATGGGCAATCTGATCACGATGTACGAACAGACCTTGGCGATGGGTGGGGTTCCGATTCCTGTGACGGTGCCTTCGATTCGAGTGGAAGATGCTTCGGACAGCAGAGAGGGGCAGGAGTGGGTTGCCGAGCATCTGGTTCGGCGAAACCGATTGAACCAGCGTATCCAAGATTACGCTGGTTCCAAAGGCCTGGCTTATGTCGATCTTTTCGTAGTCACTGCGGATCCGGAGAGCGGTCAACTGGCGGCGAACTATTCGAACGACGGGATCCATCTGACCACCGCCGGGTATCGGGTGTTTGCCCAGCAAGTTGCACACATCCTGAAACCGCTGTTGGTACGCGACAGACACTCATGAGTTCCTTGCTCCAAGCCGTCACTGATCGAGACTTCGACCGGGTAATCGAGGCAAGCGCTGTCCCTGTCTTGGTGGAATTCTGGAAGCCGGGCTGCGGCCATTGTCGAGCTTTAATGAACGAATTGGAACAGTTGCGGCAGGAATCGTGCGGGCGGGTACTTATTCTGACAATGAATGTCGACGAAAATTTTCAAATTCCCGCCGAACTGGAAGTTTCGTCGCTCCCTGCGCTGGCATTGTATCGCAATGGCGAATTTGTGAAATTTATCGGAGGGCTGGGAACGCGGGAGGAGATTGCGAAACAAATACAGGTTACGTTTGATCGGTGATCGGTCTTCGCGCAAATCAATCTAATACCCGCCAGGCGCGGCCGTCGTTTTGGATTAACCGATCCGCTTCCACCGGGCCCCATGTGCCGGCTTGGTATTCCGGGAGCCACCGTTGCCCCGACTTGTCCCAGGCTTCGAGAATCTGGGTGATCCAGGCCCAGGATGCTTCCACGGCATCGCGCCGCATGAAGCGGGACGCATCGCCCGCCATGACGTCGAGCAAGAGACGTTCGTAGGCCTCCGGAGAGGGTCGACCGAACACTTCCCCGTAGTGGAAGTCCATTTCAACCGGATGGGTCTGGGCACGGGTCCCCGGTACCCGCGAGATGATGCGGAGTGAAAGCCCCTCTTCCGGTTGAATCTTTAACGCCAACACGTTCGGCGCTTGAGGACTTTGCCCGCCGGCATTGAAGAGGATCTGTGGAATCTCTTTGAATTGGACGGCGACTTCGCTGGCCCGCAGCGGCAAGGCTTTCCCCGTGCGCAAATAGAACGGAACTCCGGACCATCGCCAATTCTCGACAAAACATTTCACTGCCACATACGTCTCAGTGGTGGAGTTGGGCTTCACGCCTTTTTCTCGACGATAGCCGGGAACCGGCGTGCCATGGGCTGTCCCTTCCGTGTATTGGGCTCGGACTGTAAACTTTTCCACATCTTTTGCCGTGATGGGTCTCAAGCATCGAAGAACTTCCATTTTGGCGTTTCGCACCACGTCCGGGTCGAGCGAGTAGGGCGGCTCCATGGCGACCAGGCAGAGCAATTGAAGCAAATGGTTCTGGATCATGTCACGAAGTGCGCCGGCTTCTTCATAGTAAGTTGCTCGCGTGCCGACGCCTTCCGCTTCGCTGACCGTGATCTGGACGTGGTCGACATATTTATGATTCCAGATCGGCTCAAAAATGCTGTTGGCGAAGCGCACGACCATGAGATTCTGAACGGTCTCTTTCCCGAGATAATGATCGATCCTGAAGATTTGCGATTCGTCGAAGACACGACCGGTGACCTCGTTGATGGCCTGGGCCGAGGTGAGATCGCGCCCAACCGGTTTTTCGACGATGATACGCGTATAAGGCGCGCGAGTCCCAGGAGTTCCCGCCAGTCCGGAACGGGACAGCCCTTCGCAGACGTCGGTGAAGGAGCTGGGGGGGATGCTGAGATAGAAAATGCGATTTCCCGGCAGTTGGAACTTCCGCTCGAGTTCCTCGGCCCGTTCTTTTAGTTGCGCATAGGTCTGCGCGTCGTCGTTCCCTCCCGCCAAGTAAAACAGGTGTTGGGAAAAGGCGTTCCACGTATCTTCGATGAGGGCCTGGCGGGAATGTTTGACGACGCCATCGCGGACGCTGGTTCGGAACTCTTCATCGCTCATGGGGGTTCGGCCCAAGCCGATCACGACGTAGTTCGACGGGAGTAACCCGTCGAGGAGGAGGTTGTAGACTGCGGGAATCAGTCGACGGCGAGCCAAGTCGCCTGATCCACCGAAAATAATCAGCGTACAGGGCTCCACCGGAGCCAGCGGTTCCTGCGCGGGGTGGATATCGATTCGCGGACTTGTTGGGGCCATCAGGGTCTCCTCCGCAGGATGTTGAAAAAGTCCGCCGGCATCGAAGTAATTACAACAGCGTGTTCATGATGCCGGCAGTTACCGCCGGACCGAGTGGCCACCAAACGCGTTTCGCAGGGCCGCCAGCATCTTTTCGGCAAACGATTCTTCCTGTCGTGAGCGAAACCGCGTAAAAAGCGCCGTCGTGAGGGTGGGGACCGGCACGTCCTTCTCGATGGCATCGGCGATCATCCATCGACCTTCGCCGGAATCTTGCACGTACCCCTTCAGTTTTTCCAGCTTTTGATCGTCCTTGAGCGCGCTTGCGGCCAGTTCCAACAACCAGGACCGGACGACACTCCCGTGCATCCAGAGATCGGCCACGCGCGCCAAGTCCAGCTTGTATTCGCTTTTCGACATCAGCTCAAACCCTTCGGCGTAGCCTTGCATCATGCTGTACTCGATGCCGTTGTGCACCATCTTCACATAGTGCCCGGCACCGGCCGCGCCGACGTGGGCCCAGCCGTTTTCCGGCGCCAGGGTCTTGAACACCGGTTCAAGCCGTTTGACGGCTGTGTCTTCTCCGCCGACCATGAGACAATAACCGACTTTCAGCCCCCAGATCCCTCCGCTGGTTCCCGCATCGACATAGTGGATGCCTTTTTTCTTCAACTCGGCGGCCCGCCTCACATCGTCGTGAAACTTGGTGTTTCCACCGTCCACGATGGTGTCGTCGGGGCGCAACAATGCAGCCACAGTCTGGATGGTTTCTTCGGTCGGGGCTCCGGAAGGCACCATCACCCAGACGGCACGCGGAGCGCTGAGCTTACCGACAAGATCGGCAAGGGATGAAGACCCGATGCAGCCCTGGTTCTCAGCCTGTTTGATCAAGTCATTCGAGCGATCATAGACCACGACACGGTGCTGGTCGCGACGGAGACGCGTTACCATGTTCATCCCCATCTTGCCGAGTCCGATGAATCCCAGTTCCATAAGAGAGCTCCTTGGTTTGTCGCCGGTCACAGCCGATGTGCGTCCGTCGATCGATCTACAGGCAGATGTGGTTCCTCTCACGGCGCACATGAAACACGTTTTCGACGCGGAGGCAGCCGGATGATGCGCTGCTCCGGTCAGTCGATGCGAGCAGGATTCGGGACATCCTTAAAGAGGAGATCGGCAAATTGCCGGCCAAAGTTGAGCCGATCGGTGAGCGTGGTCGCGGTCAGGAATTGCCCGGCCAGATCGGCGAGCGCCGGGTCGCGCGAAAACATGAACCGATGAATATCCACCGGGGCGACCAGCCAAAACCCTCTCAACCGAAAGAACGCCGAGATGCAGTCCTCGTAAAATAGCGTCAATAAGTAGTGGGCTGTTCCAGGTTTATCCACGAGGTCCTGTGTTTTTCCAAGCAAATGATAGCACTCCGCCTTCAGGCGAATCTGTTCGTTGATCGAAGCCGGCGGAGGACCTTGGCGAAAGCGGTGGTGGACCTTCTCGAGCAGTTTCGCGCAGAGGCCGTCATGATCGTAAAGGATTCTAGCTTTTCGAAGTAGGGAGGGGAGCCGGAGCGAGTACGCGAGATCCTCCTCGACGGCGTGGTAGCCATGGTAGCGAATATCCGCCAGACGGTCGCCGACACGGAGGATTTCGTGACTGTCGGCCTCTCCTTTGACGAGGGCGATCACATCGATATCGCTGTGGAGTGTCAGGGCCTTCCGAGCTCCCGATCCGACGAGCAGGATGCCGACGAGGTCACCGCCTCTTCGGCCTTTGACGTGCCGGAGTGCGACTTCCACATTGGCTTCAAATCCGGGAGGAGGCGGCGATTCCGGCTGCTCCGGAGGTTCCGGGACTTCAAGCAGTTCGGCGTTGAGTTCTTCACGCGTGGGAGTGTCGGTGGTGCTGTGTGTGTCCATGACGTATTCTAGTTCCATAGCAATGAATCGTGTATGCAAACCCTCTGAATCGACTGGCGAAGGGTCTGCCTCTCGTTCTCGGTGGTCTTTCACCTCATGCGCCGCGCCCGGCGAAAGACCTGGTCGCTTCGGCATTCTATGGATGGAGGAATATGGTGTCAACGTTTGAGGACGTTGGCAAAGACGGCCACGGCTTCGTCGATCTGCTTCTCCGTGATATGCAGATGGGTGACCGCCCGATAGCTCTGTCCTCCAAGAGCGTTGATAAGCACGCCTTGCTCTTTGAACGCGGCCACCAGCTCGGCCGGAGAACGGTGCGCGTCGACGATGTCGAAGACGACGATATTCGTTTCGACGTGCTGGGGCGCAATCAGGATTGCGGAAATGTGTTGGAGCTGGCGAGCCAGTTTTTTGGCATGCTCATGGTCGGTCTTGAGCCGAGCGACCTGCCGTTCCAATGCATAGATGCCGGCGGCGGCCAGGATGCCCGCTTGACGCATCGCTCCTCCATACATTCGGCGAAAGCGGCGCGCGCGATCCATGAGTCGTTGGTCGTTGGAGATCAGCAGCGATCCCACCGGGGCTCCCAGTCCCTTTGAGAGACAGAGGGAGACGGTTTCGAAGTGTTGGGCGTACACCGTCGGTGGCAGGGTGGTGGCGACCACGGCATTGAAGAGTCTGGCCCCGTCGAGGTGCATGGGGATTCCATGTCTCACGGCCAGGGCTCTGATTTTTTCGATCGTGGAAAGCGGATAAATCGTGCCGCCTCCGGCATTGTGGGTGTTCTCGATGCAAATCAGCGCCGTCGTGATGCTGTGCGCATCGGTCGGTCTGATGGCGGCCTCCACCTGCTCGGCCGTCATGATTCCTCGCTCACCGGTCACCCAATGGAGTTGCACGCCGGCCAGTGCCCCGGCCGCGCCCTGTTCATAGCGAACGACATGGCTCTTGCTCTCGACGATAACTTCTTGCCCCGGTTGCGTCTGGGCCCGGATTGCCAGTTGATTGGCCATGGTGCCGGAGGGGACGAAGAGCGCAAACCGCTTGCCGAGCATGGCCGCCGTCATGTCTTGAAGGCGATTGACGGTCGGGTCTTCGCCATACACGTCATCGCCGACTTCGGCGCGCGCCATGGCTTTCCGCATCTCCTCCGTCGGCTTGGTCACCGTGTCGCTCCGAAGATCGATCATCTTTCCCATCTCCCAAGAATTCCGTACGGCCCGCTCATTCTAACAGATCTGCGCTTGCAGGCGTACGCACACCTGCTACACTGCGGGCGCATGGGCGGGCCGGATCAAACAGCACGGACTCGATGGGCGCACTCCCTCGGCGCGAAGCCGGAGGAATTGGTCCCGTTGGCGTGGGCCTTCGTCTATTTTTTCTGTCTCTTGTGCGGGTACTCCATTCTCCGTCCCGTGCGTGACGAAATGGCCATCGAAGGAGGATTGCAACATCTCCCTTGGATGATGACCGCGACATTCCTCACCATGCTCGCCGCCACGCCGTTGTTCGGGTGGCTCTCGGCGCGATGCTCGCGCTACCGGCTGCTGCTGACCGTCTATGCGTTCTTCATCGCGAATCTCTGGGCCTTTTATGTGTTGATGACGAGTCATCTGTACCCGGAGTGGGTGGCCCGCAGTTTTTTTGTCTGGTTGTCGGTGATGAATCTCTTCATTGTGTCGGTCTTCTGGAGTTTCATGGCGGATCTGTTTACGCCGGAGCAGGGCGCGCGGCTGTTCGGTGTGATCGCCGCGGGAGGCAGCAGTGGAGCGTTGCTCGGCCCGCTCTTCACCACGGGCCTCACGTTTATCTTCCCGGTTCCGGTACTGATGTTGGCATCGAGCGGTTTTCTGATGGCCTGCATCGGATGCGTCTATCGATTGGAGCGATGGGGGCGGACGCGGACTGCCGACCATCGGCCACAGCAGGGGGAACCGCTCCGCGGCGGCTTTTTCGCGGGAGTCCGTCTGACCTTCTCGTCGCCCTACTTGCTCGGGATCTGCGGCTATCTGGCGATCCTGACGATGACCGCCACGGTTCTCTATTTTGAGCAGACGCGCTTGGTCGCGGAATATTTCGATCAACCGGAGGCCCGCACGCGGCTCTTTTCTGCGCTGGACTTCACGACCAACCTCTTGACCTGGCTCACGCAGGTGTTCATCACCAGAAGACTCGTCAGCCGGTTTGGTCTGGTGACGGCGTTGCTGTTTCTGCCGGCGATCAGCCTGGTGGGGTTTCTGGGGATCGCCTTCTGGCCGAGTCTCGCGGTCTATGTCGTCTTTTCCGTATTGCGGAGGGTGGGGGAGTACGCCCTGTCCAAACCGGCGCGGGAGGTTCTGTTCACGGTCGTCAGTCGCGAAGAAAAATATAAGGCCAAGAACTTCATCGATACGGCCATTTCGCGTGGTGGTGACGCATCGACAGCCTGGCTCGTAACGGCGGTGAAGGCTCTGGGCGCCACGCCCACTCACATTGCTTGGGTATTGGTTCCCGTGATGGGGGTGTGGGCCTGGCTGGCCACGGCATTGGCCCGCCAATTGAATGAAGAGCGCCAGTGTAAAGGAAGGAAGCCCTCTTGAGAGAGAAACCTCCTGAGGACGAGCGGCCTCGATCAGCCGTTACGAGCCGTCTGGAGTATGACGCGTTTCTCAGCGCTAATCTCGGATTCCAAACGCGCCGATTCCGTAGGGGGCTGCGCCTGACCTGGCCCCGCTTATCCTGACCTCCGACACATCACGGATCCAATCACGGGTATTCCAGATGGTTCCTGCGCCGAGCTCAGGCCAGAACCACCAGGTTCCATCGCGTTTCCGGAACCAGAGTTGAATCGATCGGTCCGGCAGCACCCAAACCGACTCCATGTCAAAATACCTGGGTGTATGTGAGGCGGCGTTCCCGACCCAGATTTTGATCCAGTGATCCGACAGATGTGAATGAAGGACTCTCTGTTCGAAGACCCACGGTATGCTGGTACATCTCCCATCGATCCGTCTCCCGAACGCGGGGCCAAGGGCGTCTCCTGGATCAAAAATAATACATATTCCGCCTGTTTCAAAACTCAAGTGGAAATGTCCCCAGATGACAGGATCCACATTGACGTCATGCGTCGTGCATCGTTGCCGATAGGTCCAACAATCGCTATGACGGGAGGGATCGCAAAATTCCAGTTCTCCGGAAGACGATCTGCCGGTTGTCCATGCGAAACTGTCCCTGGCAAACAGACGAATTTGTGCCAAGGCGGATGGATCGTCGAACGTCACGGTGCATTGCTCGGGGCTGCTTCCTGTGCGCGCTTGAATGATATTGGGAGTGGCGCTCTCCTTTTCTCGCTCGGCAGCCTGCTCCGATGTGGCTTGTCTCGGAGGATCAAGATGGGCGCAGGCCCCCAATGTGAGCGTGAAAAGAGCACAGAGGACCATTGAGATCCGCATCTTCCCTCGTGATCGAGACCGCATCGCGTTCTCCCTTCTTCGAGTCAGACCTGTGTGAAGCCGACTTCTGAGGCGCAAAAGCCGATGGCACTCCGAGACGAAGGTATGCTCGCACCCAGACTGTTCGTACCATACGGCGATTCTCAACCATGCCTACCTTGCTCGGACCGTCACGGTCGCCGTGTAGTTCGGCGGCCCGCCGGGATCGCCGATGCCACTTACCGCGCGCTCACAGTCTGATCCCCTACTAGGGGCTGAAAGCGTGAATGTGCGGCCGGATTGCCATTCCTCGGGAGTCACAAGTCGATCGGCATTCCCGACGTAATCATCGTTCCCGGAGATTTCCCAAAACTCCTCTTCGTTGTGACACAGTGTCGACCCCAGTCCGGTGGGACTCAACCCGTCTCGATCCACTGTGGAGAACAGTGAGAACGGAAAGAGCAAGGCCCAGGACAATTGACCGTTGGCATCGCAGTCCATGGCCTCGATCACAAACCGGATGCTGTTGGTCACCGGAACGGACGATAAGGTGATCGAGGTCCCGATCGAGAGTGTTTCTCCCGTACTCACATTCCGTGCGTTTCCACTGCTCGGGAATCTGGCACGCTGGATATGGCTCGGATTTCCTGGATTGACGGCCGCGATTCCAATGAACCAATCGCCGGGGCTGATGTCATCACAGTCATCATGCACAACCACTCGGTCCAATGTGAACGTCATGTCTCGCAGCGCAGCAGGCGGTGGCTGGGATGCGGGCTCCATCCCGAGGGGTGGGAACACGTAGCTTTCGAGCTGCGGATCTGAATAGTCCGGTTCACGCCATTCTCCGGCTGCGCCACGCCAGGCCGGCATGGTCGTCGTATGGTTATCCTTTCGCGAGGGACTCCACCAGCGAATCAAGGGAACCGTTCCCTCAGGCTGTGGAAGGCTCGGATCATAAATGTAGTCGAGAAGAACCGGAGCCGAATAGTCGGGGGAAAATGGCGCATCTTCGGCCCGACCAGGGCCTCTCCAGATCGCCGTGTAGCTATCGGTTCTTGATGGACTGAATCGTTCGTGCAGCGGCACCGTGCCGGCAGGCGGCGGTGTCTTTGAGTCAGGAGAGAAGATGTAACCTTGAAGAGTGCTGTCGGCATACGTGCCCAGAAAATCTCTCGGCCTGCCGGAAATGCTCGCTGCAAACGCGGGCACCAAACTGACTGTCATATTGTCGTGAAACTCTGCGGACCAGAGTCGCAAAAGTGAGACAGTGCCGGGCGGTCCGTCTTGAGCCAGCCCCGCGTCCTGAATGGAAACCAGCAACATGCACCATCCGATCAGAAGGATGAACGCCGCATGAGTCAGGCTATGTGTACGTGCCATAAGCCACCTCCCGGTTGAGAGCGTGATTCATGCCGCCGGCACCGAGCGTCGTCGCTACATTGGCTGTTACAACCGCGGTCACGCGGCAGGTTCGGCACAGCCGGCGATCGATGCCATGGTGCTGCTTGGATTTTTTCAGGAGATGGGAGGGAGTCGGTGACCCGTCGGAATAGATTCCGATCAAGTCGAGCAATGGAAGCTCAGTCCCCATGGCTTGAGTTCATCGCGATCGGGTTCGATCACATCCTCTGGCTCTCACCGATACCGGCAGCCGAGGCACATAAGCATACGCCCCTAAGCTGGTATTGACAATAGGGCTTCAACGCTCATCTCTATTTGCTCGAGGAAAATTGCTGATTACGGCGCGAAGAGCCGATCGATTGTTAAGGATTGGCGTGAATGGGCGATGTGAGGCGGGAATAAAGTAAGCACTGTCAGCGTGTATCTCACGAAAGCCTTTCGTCGGTGTTCTCTCCCTTGCGGTAAAAGCTCATCGCATCCTCGAAGTGTCGGCTTTGCCGGATAGTATTCGCAATCACCGGCGGAGATAGGCAAACCTAGTCCCGAACGACGATCGAACCGATCACGTAGGAACTGGCTCGTCCCGCCTTGGTGCCTCGGATCCGAACTTCGGATACATCGCGCGCATGCTCACGGATATTCCAGGTGTTGCCGGCCTTCAGCTCCGGCCAGAACCACCAGGTTCCATCGCGTTTCCGGAACCAGAGTTGAATTGAGGTGTCCGGCAACACCGAAATCGATTCCATGTCGAAAGACGTCGGCGCGCGACTCTCGGGATTGCTGACCCAAATTTTGACCCACTGATTCTGATCGTGCGAGGACAAGACGCGGGGAGTTTTCGCCCAATCGACCTCGGTGCATTTAAAGTCCACGAGTTTGCCGAATCCACGGCCGAGCCCGTCCCCAGGATCCGGAAGGGTATAGCACTCGATCCCCGTTTCCATGCTCAGGTGGAAATGTGTGAGGCCGATCGTGTCGATATTGACGTCATGCTTGGAACAGCGCTGGCGATAGGTCCAGCAGTCGCTATGTTTGGACGGATCACACATCTGCAAGGGGCCGAATCCGATGCGGCTCGTCCTGTAGGCCAGGGTTGATCTTGCCTGGGAATAGATATGTTCCAGCGCGCTCTCATCGTCGAAATTGACCAGGCATTGTTGAGGGCTGCTGCCGTTGGGACGGGTTTGTACGACCTTGGGAGGTTGGTTTTCCCGTTCTCGTTCGGTTATTTGCTCGGGTGTGGCCTGCGTGGGGGGACCGAGAGGGCCCACCGGTTTCATTTGAGCACAGGCCCCCAGTACTGCCGCTAAGAACACAAAGAGAGCCACTCTGAAACCATGTCTCTTCACTTGAACTAGTGAGCGCATCGCAGTTCCTTTCTCTTGCGCCAACGCGAGCCGGCACGCCAACTTCTTATTCGCCATCATACGGTGTAGTTAATTATAGCAGCGTAAAACGTGAGGCTTTCAGGTCATTTACTCATGAAAAAAACGCGTGGTATAGTCACGCGCCCTGGAGGTCTTACTGTGTGCTATTGTCTCAGGGGGATGGAGTGATTGCAATGACTCATCTGACGCCGTGTTTCGTGGAAAAGAATGCCGATGGCGACTGAAGTTCCGATCAGATTATATCTCGATAAGTTATTGAAAGAGTGCCGGAACGTATCGGTCGATCTGGCGCTGCTTCCCGGTCCCGTGAAGTCGAAGGCGCTGCATGCTGTTGCCGATCGACTCGCTGCAGACGAAGACGGCATTCTCGCGGAAAACGGCAAAGATGTCGAGGCCGTGGGAAAGTCTTTCGAGAATGCGGACATGAAAGATCGGATGAAGGCTGCCGTGGCTCGCGTCCGCCTGACGACTGACCACATGAAAGAGATGGTCGAGCGGCTGCATGGCATCGCCGATCTGCCGGACCCCGTCGGCGCCGTGACATCGCGGCAGGAACGTCCGGATGGACTGCAGGTCTCCAGGGTGAGGGTGCCGATCGGGGTGATCGGCGTGATCTCCGAACGGAGTCCTCTCGTTACCGTGGAATCGATCGCGCTCTGTCTGAAGGCGGGCAATCTCTGCATCTTTCGCGGGGCGCCGGAATGGAAGTTGACGCATCAGGCGATTGATGCGCGATTTCGTGAGGCGGCAACGGAGCATGGCGTGCCTCCTGGGGCCTGGGTGCTCATCGATCGCCAAGAGAAGGAAGTCGCGCTCGACCTGATTCGATCGGCCAGAACCCTCGATGCGCTCATCGTGCGTGGCGGCGCCGGCTTGCGCAAAACGGTGGCGGAGCAAGCTAAAGTCCCGGTGCTCTGCGATGACGGGGGTCTCACGCAGTTGTATATCGATGAAGACCCGGATATTTCGGTCGCGCAAAATCTGGTCATCAACTCGAAGGTGCAGCGGGCGGGAGCCTCCAACGCGCTGGATACCTTACTGGTGCAGCAGCTCGTGAGCCGGCAGTTCTTACCTCCGTTGATCAACCGCCTACTGGATGAATTCAAGGTCGAAGTGCATGCGTGTCCGAAGACGGTCGCGCTCATGGGGCAAATGGCGATGACGGGCCATACCGCGATTATTCCGGCGACGGATGCGGATTGGCATACGCAGTTCGCCGGTCCGACGCTGGCCGTAAAAATGGTCGAAGACCTCGATGAAGCGCTGGCTCATATCAAAGTGCACGGCCCCTGCCTCACCGCCGGGATCGCCACCACGCGCTACGAGTCCGCCTTGCGATTCACCAGGGAAGTCGATGCCGGCGCGGTGCTGGTGAATGTGTCAACCAGGCTTCATGCCGGCGATAGTTTCGGGATGGGGAGCGACGTGGGGCTGAGCGTGGGGAGGCTGCATGCGAAGGGGCCGATCGGGTTGGAACAGTTGACCTGCGAGAAGTATGTGGCCTTTGGGTCGGGACAGCTTCGACGTCCGCATCCTGTGCCGGACGCGTACTTCGATGCCATCATGCTGAAACGGCCGTGATTTCTCGTGAAGCGTCGACCCTTGAGGAACATCCGTGCTGGTTGATGCGAACGACGGGGTACGAGAGGCGCTTCGCGAGCATCTTGCGTGGTGGGGGCTCAGACACTTCACATCCGACCGCGATTACTTCTTGTGGCAGCGGCAGCGGCTCTCCGTCGAAGAACTGAACCGGCTCCGTATCCACGCCGAACGAAAGCGCACGGGCAATCATGTGGACGAAACCGCGTTCTATGATCTTGCCGCGCATCCGAAGATCGTTCCGGCTCTCTATAGCCAGCGGTATGAATATTATGAAGCGATCGGGCTGCGAACGATGGCTCACCTCGGCAAGGCCTGGGACATTCTCGATTTCGGTTGTGGGCCCGGTATCCTGACGACCTTGTACGCCCGTCGTTTCCCCGATGTGAATCTGGTCGGCATCGATCGCTCGGCGTCATCGATTGCGCTCGCACAACAAAAGACGAAGGACCTGGGCCTGCGTAATCTTCGGTTCATCTGCCTGGATATCGAAAGGGAATCTCTTGTAGGTTCCTTCGACATGGTCTTGGCGACGCATGCACTGCTTCAAGCTGAACAGGATCCTGGGATACCCAGCGAGAGTTGGAAGACGTTCGATCGTGGAGACGATCCAGCGCGCCAGACGGCGTTTGAACGGCGGACAGGGTTGGCGATCCGACTTGACAGTCTGTGCCAGGCCCTACGCCCACATGGCCGCATGATCGTGAGTGAGAAAACACGGCAATTGGCCAGGCGAATCCCATTCCAGCGCGCGCTAGCCGGCCGAGGGCTACAACTCGCGCACCCAGCGGATCCGATTCAATACCGATCCATTGAAGAGCCGGTGGAGGATGGGCCTTTTTATGTCTTGAACAAGGGGCATCAGGTCACAGTCGCCTGGGATGAATTGCCGGAGTTGGATGATGGGACTCTCTTCACGCTCAACGCCATGCTGGCGAACTCCATCGATCCCAACGAACCGCTCTACGAGAACCATGGCCCCTCGGCGCAGGTTGTGTGGGAAGAATTGACGGAACGAACGATCATCCATGAATTGACGCGCGAGGAGCCGGACGGCCGACAAGTGCATGTGGAGCTGGGGATCGTGGATGAAACGCACTATCTGTACTGCGCGAATACATTCGATCAACGGCAATTGGTCATGATAGAAGAAGCGCGCGCCACGCTTCTTGAGGCGTACTATCAAGAAATCATACGTGGGCTCACCTAGGAAAGTTACTGAATTGTACTAGGCTCTGTGTACTTGCTCGCCTAACGAGTCCATACTACCGATCATTACTACATAGTTGATGTGCAGGGGTGACAGGAGTCGACTTCTCCGGCACTGCTCCACCCTCGTTATCGAGGTAGTCAGGCGGCACTGGCGTTCGGTGACGGTTTGCTCCAGGCGTGAGTCGGAAGGAGGAATCACCATGAAAGCAGCGCAGGTTCTTGTCGCGCTGAGTCTGGCCTGTCTCGGCTGCGCCACTCCGCCGGAAGTCAAACAAGCCGTGATCGCCAAGGATCAGGCCTATACGGAGAACCAGCGGTTGATGGAACAATACCGAGAGTTGGTGACGAACGTCACCGAACGGCATCACCAGTGGTATCGCCATGTTCAAACCAGGCTCAAGCTCAACTTGGCGTTGCAGTGGGCCACGACGAACCCCAAACTGACCGACGTCGCCGATGCCGAGTTGGCGAAGGACGACGCCGAGCTGCTAGGGGCCGAGGTCATCGCGCTGATCAATGACATTCGTCTCAAGAATCTTCCCGAGCGGAAAGGGCCGGATGGGCAGGTCGTGTTTCAGGCCGGTACGGGAGACATGAGCAATCTCCTTCAGAAGCTTCCTGAACTCACCGGTCGGATCGCGCAGCGCATAGAAAAGGATGCCCAAGCTTCCGCAAATGTGGATCTGACGGCCTTCGATCAGTACGGCAACAACGTGGGCGCGCTTCGCCGAATCAACGCGATCCTTAAGCAGTATCTGGATATTGACGTCACCGTATCCCGTGACGAAGTGCAGTCGCTCGCAGAGGCCGTGCGGACCTTGCGCCGATGATGACTCGCTCCTGAGCAGGAGGAAACCTGTATGATCCGACAGATAGTCAGCGGCCTGAGCATCACGCTCATCGCGATCAGCGTGGTGGGCTGTCATTCGATTCATAGTGAGGCGGTTCGTGACCTGATTCGCATGGAAGGCACGAAGATCGATGCGGCACAGACGAACATCGATCTGTTTCAGAAGGAAACGGAAGACCGCATCAAGTTCTTGGAGAAAGCCCGCAACGAGTTGAACGACGCGTTCACGTCACTGAGGGCGCAGGAAGCGAAGCATCAGTTCGTGCTCTCTTCGTATCGAAACGTCGCCGGCAAGAAAGGCGAGGCCGCGTATGCCGCGGCCTATCTCGTGGGTCAGATGTACGTGGCCGACTATCAGGGCTTGGAAAAGGCGGTGTGGGAACAATTTGAAGAAGACTTCTGCAACCTACGTGACACGGCCAATGCGTTAAACGACTCATGGAAGCGCGCGGCGGCGATCCATGCCCAGTTGAAGCGCCATGCGGAGAAGTCGGGCTTGGCCTCTGTCGATCCGGAGTTTGTGGCTGCCTTGGTGGAGCAGGCTCCAGGCCGATCTGCGCGAATCATGGAGACGTTGAATCATTCCCGAACCGTCAATGATGCGTTGGAGGAAGTGACGGGCTCGCGCATGGTTCGGATGAGGAGCCTGGAACGGGCCCATACCTTTACCGCGGACTTGGTCGACCTTCTAGACCGGTTGAAGAAAGACGACGGGCAATAGAGGAGGCAGCATGGAGACCAGTATGGCTGGGGTCGTGGGCTTTCTGGAAGAGAACGATAGTCTGATCAAGCAGTTGATGGAAACCGCCGAGGGTGCGCATCAGGAAATCACCGATCTCTCGGTTCAGGTGGACCATGCCCGTGAAGAGGCGAAGGCGCTGGTCGATCAGTTGGCAACGGTCGAATTCGAGGTCGGAAGGCAGGATGAAACCAGGGTTCGCCAAAAGGCGCTCCTTGAAGCGGTGGCGGCATTACGGAAGAAATTCGAAACCTACAAGAATGATCCCCTTCGTCGAGGGATTTATGCGGCGGAAATCTCCAACCTGTACGTCCAGCTGGCCAATACCTTTAATAATGAAACCATCGCACAGATCGTTCCTTTCACGAGAGATGAGGTCAAGGCCTACAAAGAGCTTATGAAGGAAGCCATTCTGAATGCGGCCTCTCGAAAAAAGCGGGCTGCCGTCATCAAGGCCGCCGCGCAGATCTCCAGACTTGCATTGGGAATTGCCGGGAAGCTGGCGGTGTAACGCTATGACCTACCCCACGGGGTGGCGGACTCTCTTCCTGTTGACGGTCCTTGGTATCGGCTATGGTTGTAGCCTCGATGCCGGCTCCCGTGGTCCGTTCGGCCCAGAGGATCCCGAGACTCCTGTGCGGAAAACCCAGTTGCCCGAGAAACCCCCTTCTCCGCACATGCTCCAATTTACCGGCGACGACGCCGCTGGTCATCACAAGCCCAAAATGGTCGGGGCTGTTTCGGATGCGGCCGTGAAGCGGTCCACGAATGCCTCGGCTGTGTTGACCGCCAACGAGGTGGCGGCGTTACGGAGCGCGGCCGAACGCGATGCGCGTGTCGCCAAGCTTCTGGGTAGCCGATGGGCGTTTATCGACGCTGATCGTGTGCCGCCCGAAGGCAAGATCTCATTTGGATGTTGCCGCGAGGCGGCCAAGCTAACGAGGCTCGTCTACTACAGCTACAGCCAAAATGTTGCCGTGGACGTCCGGATGAAGGGGGGAAATCTGCTCAGCGTCTCGCCCCTGGAAGGGTATCTTCCTCCGGAAGGACAACAGGATGTCCAACGAGGGATTGAATTGGCCAAGGCCGATCCCCGTCTGGCCGGCAAGGTGGAACAGCTCCAAGGCCACGGATTACTGATGCAACCAGACCGGGGGTTTTTCAGAAACGATCCCGGCTACGCCCACCGCACGATGTGGATTACCTTTTCAAAAGGACAGGACGGAGATCCCAAATATTGGGCGGTCGTCGATCTGACCGAGGAGAAAGTTTTGGATGCGGGTGAGGAGCCGCCTCGCTCGTGAGTGAGAAGACGATGACGCGAATCTGGTGGAGCGGAATACTCCTTGCCTGCGCACTCGCGTACTCCGAGCCGGTTCTTGCCGAGACGCAATCCGAACATGTCGACTGGGGGAAGTGGAGTTTCGACTGGGAAGTCCGGGACAACCAGGGCTTGGCGTTGCGAAACGTGAAGTATGGCGATGAACTGATTCTTGGCAAGGCCAGCATGCCCGTCGTCCGCGTAAAGTATGTGAAAGAGATGGTCTGGTGGAATCCCTTCACGTGGTTTGGCTCGCGGGCTGACAGCGGACGATGCGGCCCGTTTCAGGATCGGCTGAGGTGGCAGGATCTGGTGCCGATCGTCAACTGCGGCGATCGGAAAGTCTGCACGGAAAGCTCAACCCAGAATAATGTGAAGTGGCTCGAGTTGGGAATCTATGCCAGGATCGGGGAATATCATCTCTATCAAGCCTGGCACCTGTCGGATGACGGCGAACTCCGTCCCGTGCTGCATAGTCGGGGCTTGTCGTGCAACACCAACCATGATCATCACCCCTATTGGCGGTTTGATTTCGATATCAACGGGAACGGTATGGATCAGGTCTTCGTCCACGAAGACGGAGGGGCGGATCGAGGGTGGGGACCGGGGTGGCGGAAGTACGGGAATGAACGAAACGACGTCAAGATTCCCGCTCTCCATAAGGTTTGGTTGGTGCGCGATCAGCTGAACGGCCACGGAGTCTGGATTCTGCCCGGTGCCGGATATGTTCCACTGAAGGATGACGGCGAACGAGACAGGTTTGCGGACATCGATGTGGCAATCCGCCGAGCCAATGCAAGCGAAGATGTGCCGTGGAGTTTCGGAGCGCGAGGCCAGTTGGGATACGACGAAGATAATGAGGGAGTGCAGGAGCAAGACATCGTGTTCTGGTACGTCGCTCACTTGCCCCACATGGCTGCGTTGGGCCCATCCAAATGGCTGACCCTTGGCCCCATCTTACGTGTGCAGCGGTAGTATCTGCCGCCTTGCCAACCTCTCACTAGAATAATCGAATAGAAATCAGGCCGCATATTCTGTATCAATTGTTATCTTTTTTGATGGGGGTGGCATAACTCATGCTCTCTTTAAAATTCGGAGGAATTTGAATTATCCTAGTTGACAGTTAAGCTGGAAGAGGTATACAGAAGATAAATAGTTCACTGTCTACACGATTCTCCAGGTGATTCCCAATCAAGGAGGAGGTGAAGATGGAAGACCTTAGTCCACCGGATCACAATGGCCCGCCGAGTCATGGGCGGGCGTCTCGCCAGTTACGTTAGCCGGTTCTCCATTGGCTGTCACATTCCCGTGTAGGGAATACATTATTGAATCAGATGAGCCTGGGTGAGATTCGAGGCTAGCGTAAGCATGTGATCGCTGGCGAGAAAATCGCATTGCTCTTGACGAGTTGCCTCTAAGTCTATTCCTCGCGCGGGTCTTCATCAATACAGACAAGATATGCTAGGCGTCCTAAGCGCCATCTGCGAGGAGCTCCCCGGATGGGGAGCTCCTCGCCGTGGTTTCACCGGGCTTCCCCCTGGGGCGGCAACATGATGTGAGGGGTAGACGACAAGCGTTCGAGGTCTTTGGTTCCAAGGAAAGGAGCTAGTCATGGACACCCTCGTAATGTTTATGGGCGTCATGTTCGCGATTTTTATCGGTGGCTTAGTGGTGTATAAGAAGAGCCAATAAGCCTGCTGTAAGAATACAGACGGCAGGGGTTGGACGTTCACACATCCGTGAGGACGGACGAGGGACAGGCGATGATCTGGAAGTAATCGCTTGTCCTTTGGTGAGGCGATATGTCATGCCCTCGTGATGTGCTAGTGATGTGATGCTAACGTGCCTCGCATTTGCCCGCCAAATGCCCAAAAATGTAAAAGGTCTCATCTCTAAAGTGAGGAACTCACCTCGCCAGATAAGCCGTTTCCTCAAATTGAGCCGCGAGCATCATCTCTTCCTGAGCTGTTGATCAACATCTACATTGGTATTCCTCATGACATCATCACTCATGCCGACTTCGATGCGTGGTGGACTTGTATGTCCACGACTCTAACGTGGCTTGCAAGGCATTCAAGGTCCCATAGATCTCTTTCCGGAACACAACGCGGTAAAACTCGTACGACATCGTCTTGTCGATAGCGGTCTATTAGCCGTTGCAAGTTATAGACTGCTCAAAGTGTGGGTTGGGACCTGCACTTGTTCTTGAATCCCTTGTTCGCTTCATTCATTCGCGGTAACCCTGTCCGCTCTGATGCCGTACGTATCTGTGGGAGACTCATGATGAGGCAACACTGTAGGCTCTAGCCGTCGCATCGGTAACAACCATCATACTTTCATACTTTTGTTGTCCATGGATGAAAACGCGATCCTGTTCTGTAAGGTATTGAAATACATACGCACTATGTCGGTTGCGGCGGGTGGGAACAGGGAAACAGTCGCCACGGTATCCAACTTGCTCAACCAACGTATGGGTGTCGGAGTTACCGAACGTGGGTATGGTCCGCAGTCAGGATGAGATCTATCGCCGCGTGGGGGGTGTGAGTGAATGCCGCTGTTTAGGAACGGAATACTATTCGGTATCATTGTCGGGCTGCTCGTATGCTGCGTCGTTATGCAGATGGTCGGTATTCGGGCCTCCCTATGGGATTCAAGTCATATCGCAGACAACTCTGTAGAAACATCGATTCTTGCCGCAAGCGCTCTGGTTGCCGTCACCGGAGGCGTCAATATTTTCTTCGTTATGAAAGTTGGAAACGGTCTTCGCTCCACTGTCGGTCAACAGGTGTTTCTCGTTTCTATCTTCCACCCTCCCGATTTCCCGTCGCGTGCTTTTTGCCGACAAACGTCTGAGTCTAGTGCAGCATAAGCGCGGTTCTGCACAGGCCTCAGTCGACAGCAAGAGCCGCCATGAGGTGGTTCTCGACTGAATCTGATCGAGTTGAACTGTCCTTGCCGTGGCCGAGCTGAACGGGCGGGCGGCGGCCCTCGCGGACCGGCGGGCCGGGGTCAGTCTCTAACGTCACGCTGGGTCACGCTGAATGGAGACGGAGGCATGGGGCTTCCCCTGACACGACTGCGGCAGCTCTTGACCACCCGGGACCAACGGCGCGCGGCGCTGCTGCTCGGGGCGATGGTGCTGGCCGGCTTCATCGACGTCGCGGGCGTGACCTCGATCTTGCCGTTCATGGCCGTGGTGGCCAACCCGGCCGTGATCGAGACGAATCGCTGGTTGCACACGCTGTTTACCGGGCTGGCATTCGACTCCCCCCAGCGCTTTCTGATCGGTTTGGGGCTGGGGGCGTTGGGGCTCCTGCTCCTCAGTAACGCCGTGTCGCTCGCCACCGCGGCGGCCATCTTGCGGTTTGCGAGCCGGCTGGGGCACCACCTGTCCCGGCGGATCCTCACGAGCTATTTGCGGCAACCCTACGCCTATTTTTTGGACCACAATACCTCACACCTGGTGGTGTCCTGCACGGAGGATGTGGTCCGCGTCACCAACGGCATCGTCGCGCCGACCCTCCAGGCGCTGGCCAAAGGGGTCATCGTCCTCAGCCTCCTGCTGCTGGTGCTGTGGGTCGATCCCTGGTTGGCGCTCTCAGTCGGGCTGGTGCTTGGGACCCTCTACACCGGCGTGTTTCTCGGGGTGCGGCACTTCGTGACCCGCCTGGGCGCGGCCAGTAAACACGCCCACCGCGAACGGGTGCGCCTGGCCACCGAGATGTTGCATGGGATCAAGGAGCTCAAGATTCTGGGCCAAGATCAAGCCTATCCCCAACGGTTTGCGCACTGGTCGGCGGTGTATGCCAGGAATCAGTGGCTCAGCGCCACTGTGACGCTGGTGCCGCGCTACGCGATCGAAAGCCTCGCGTTTGGCTCGATGATCGGGGTGGTGCTCTATCTGCTGGCGACGCACCGAGCGTTCACCGACGCGATGCCGGTGCTGGTCCTCTATGCCTTCACGGCCTACCGGTTGCTGCCGGCCTTTCAGCAGCTCTTCAGTAGCGCCACGCAGATCCGGTTCAATCTGAGCTCCTTGGAGGCGCTGGAAGCGCAGCTGACAGGGTCGGCGCGCGTCCCCGTCCGCGAGGCCCCGCCGCGGGGGCCCGAGGCCCGGCCCCGCGTGACCTTTGAGCGGGAGATTGTCCTCCGGAACATTCGCTTCGCCTACTCCCCGGGGCGCGCGCCGGTGCTCGATCAGTTCACGCTGACGATCCCGCGGAATGCGACGATCGCGTTGGTCGGGAGCACGGGGGCCGGGAAGACCACGATCGTGGATCTCATTCTGGGGCTGATTGCCCCGCAACACGGCTCCCTGCTCGTGGACGGCCTGCCGATCACGGCGGCGAATGTGACGGCCTGGCAGCAACAACTGGGGTATGTGCCGCAGCACATCTATGTCGCCGACGACAGCCTCGCGGCGAATATTGCCTTTGGCGTGCTCCCCGACCAGATCGACATGGAGCGGGTGCGGGAGGCCGCGCGCATCGCCAATCTGGACGAGTTTGTGCGGGAGGAGTTGCCGGACGGGTATGCCACCCGGGTGGGGGAGCGGGGGGTGGCCCTCAGCGGGGGGCAGCGGCAACGCATCGGCATCGCGCGGGC
>NZ_CZPZ01000003.1:127500-152475 GCF_001458775.1 Candidatus Nitrospira nitrificans | reverse complement strand
TGAATGGAGACGGAGGCATGGGGCTTCCCCTGACACGACTGCGGCAGCTCTTGACCACCCGGGACCAACGGCGCGCGGCGCTGCTGCTCGGGGCGATGGTGCTGGCCGGCTTCATCGACGTCGCGGGCGTGACCTCGATCTTGCCGTTCATGGCCGTGGTGGCCAACCCGGCCGTGATCGAGACGAATCGCTGGTTGCACACGCTGTTTACCGGGCTGGCATTCGACTCCCCCCAGCGCTTTCTGATCGGTTTGGGGCTGGGGGCGTTGGGGCTCCTGCTCCTCAGTAACGCCGTGTCGCTCGCCACCGCGGCGGCCATCTTGCGGTTTGCGAGCCGGCTGGGGCACCACCTGTCCCGGCGGATCCTCACGAGCTATTTGCGGCAACCCTACGCCTATTTTTTGGACCACAATACCTCACACCTGGTGGTGTCCTGCACGGAGGATGTGGTCCGCGTCACCAACGGCATCGTCGCGCCGACCCTCCAGGCGCTGGCCAAAGGGGTCATCGTCCTCAGCCTCCTGCTGCTGGTGCTGTGGGTCGATCCCTGGTTGGCGCTCTCAGTCGGGCTGGTGCTTGGGACCCTCTACACCGGCGTGTTTCTCGGGGTGCGGCACTTCGTGACCCGCCTGGGCGCGGCCAGTAAACACGCCCACCGCGAACGGGTGCGCCTGGCCACCGAGATGTTGCATGGGATCAAGGAGCTCAAGATTCTGGGCCAAGATCAAGCCTATCCCCAACGGTTTGCGCACTGGTCGGCGGTGTATGCCAGGAATCAGTGGCTCAGCGCCACTGTGACGCTGGTGCCGCGCTACGCGATCGAAAGCCTCGCGTTTGGCTCGATGATCGGGGTGGTGCTCTATCTGCTGGCGACGCACCGAGCGTTCACCGACGCGATGCCGGTGCTGGTCCTCTATGCCTTCACGGCCTACCGGTTGCTGCCGGCCTTTCAGCAGCTCTTCAGTAGCGCCACGCAGATCCGGTTCAATCTGAGCTCCTTGGAGGCGCTGGAAGCGCAGCTGACAGGGTCGGCGCGCGTCCCCGTCCGCGAGGCCCCGCCGCGGGGGCCCGAGGCCCGGCCCCGCGTGACCTTTGAGCGGGAGATTGTCCTCCGGAACATTCGCTTCGCCTACTCCCCGGGGCGCGCGCCGGTGCTCGATCAGTTCACGCTGACGATCCCGCGGAATGCGACGATCGCGTTGGTCGGGAGCACGGGGGCCGGGAAGACCACGATCGTGGATCTCATTCTGGGGCTGATTGCCCCGCAACACGGCTCCCTGCTCGTGGACGGCCTGCCGATCACGGCGGCGAATGTGACGGCCTGGCAGCAACAACTGGGGTATGTGCCGCAGCACATCTATGTCGCCGACGACAGCCTCGCGGCGAATATTGCCTTTGGCGTGCTCCCCGACCAGATCGACATGGAGCGGGTGCGGGAGGCCGCGCGCATCGCCAATCTGGACGAGTTTGTGCGGGAGGAGTTGCCGGACGGGTATGCCACCCGGGTGGGGGAGCGGGGGGTGGCCCTCAGCGGGGGGCAGCGGCAACGCATCGGCATCGCGCGGGCCCTGTACAGCGACCCGGACGTGCTGATTCTCGACGAGGCGACGAGCGCGTTGGACGGCATCACCGAAGACGCGGTGACGGACGCGATCCGCACGATCTTCCACGAGAAAACGATCATTATGATCGCGCATCGCCTGGGGACGGTGCACCAGGCCGACCGGATTTATCTGCTCGAAGCCGGCGGGGTGGCCGATCAGGGGCGCTATGCCGAACTCCTGGCCCGCAACAAGGTCTTTCGCGCCATGGCCAAGGTAGATGGTTAGCTAGTGGTTTCTGAGTAGTGTCTCTCTGGTTATTTCGATCCAGGGAACGTCTGACTCATGTGGAGTTTCAGGCAGTCATCAGCCGGACTCGCTGTGTGTTCTCTGTTCGTTCCTCAAACGCAAGGCCGGCATTGCCGCGTCCTGAACCTTCCTAATGAGACGGGAACAAGATATACGGTTGTGGCGGCTCTTGATCCGGCGGAACATAGGCGGGCGCCGGTTCTCCTGCCGGGCCGAGCTTTCTGATAAATCGATAGATGGCCCGTAGGTCCTGATCGGTCATCTCGCGCAGGACGAACCATGGCATGGGTGGTCGAAACTCCACCGACCGTGAAACCTGGATCCACTGGGCTTCCGAGAGATTCTGCATAGAGAGCCGTAAGTTGCTCGCGTAGGTGGTGCCCCAAGGACCGCGCCATCCCATCGCATCTCCCTTGAGCCAGTCTTTTTCGGGAATCTTCCCTGCGGCTTCCGCGTAACCGGTCGTGTGGCAATCATTACATCCGGCGATCTTAATGACATACCGTGCCCTCTCCTCAGTTTTCTTATCCAATGGAGCAGCCTGACCGTCGGGGCGTCCCTTGTCACCGGCAAGAGCTGCGGTCGCCACCGCGGTGATGAGGATCACACACAGCGTCGATGTGTGGATGGATTGAATCATGCGCATGGTTGCTTCTCCCATCGATTATCAGTGTTCCCGAAAGATAGAACAGGCCATGGGCGTAGTTCAGTACTCGTCGATTTCATCGGTCTCGTCCAGCATCTCGGCCGTAATCTCATCGGCCTCGGCGGTCCATTGAGCCAGTGGAATGCCTTTGGCTTTTAAAATGGCTTCCTGCTCTGTTCCCGCGGCTGTCGTCAGTTCATACGTGACAGTTTGTCTGACTTGAAACATTCTCATAATTATCCACCTTTGAATCTGTTCTATGTGCCATTTGCTGTATGGTTGTCGACCGTCAGACCCATAGCACGGGGAAACGATGATCGGCTAGGCCTGATGGCTTGGGGCTCATTAACAAGGTTTCTTCTTCCCTTGCATGCGCGCCTGTTCCAGCTCAGTTTGTTGGCGCATGTGGTCGAGTTGAAGCTGAAACTGCCGTTCCCGCTCATCATTCACGAGCGGAGGCCGTCCACTCCCTCCGATCCCATCTTTCCCTGCTGCCTGGACCACCATCGTAGTGAGAACGGTACCCACTGTCACACCGAGGATGAAGTTTCGCATCGTCGCCCTGCCGTGCTCCTTTCTATTCCGAAATGTGAAACCACCAGAAATATTGCCGAGCGTCACCGATCAGGTGAATGCTTCGGCTCGTGCATTGTAATCGATCCGACCATGGATACCTATAGGGAGTTCATCAAGATGTCATGCTCCGATGCGGTCGGATCGTTGCCTTGACTCTATTTCCATCGCTTTGCTAGAGTGGCCAATCCAAGTCTAAGCGATTGAAAGTTCCACTGTTTCCGAATCGTACCCACGAGCAATTTGAGGCAACACCGTGATGAAAGCTTGGCTTTTTGACGACAGGTTTCAATGTAATCGGTTTCCCCTCCGTATCGATGGGCTTCAGGGAGAGTGGGGGGGGGGAGATTCGGTGGCGGAAGAAGACGAGCTGCCGTCGCCTCCGCAGAATGTTCACGCCAAACCAGGCAATGGGCGCATCACCATTACATGGGATCCGGTTCCGGACGCCATGTACTATAACCTCTATTTTCAGACGACCAAGGGCGTGCAGATCAAGTTCTCGGAACTGACCCGTCCCATCGCCGGCCCTGAAGATTTCAAGAACGTGATCGGTGTGAAGAAAGACAAGGCGACCTGCCTGGAAGGGGCGTCGAGTCCCTACGTTCATGATGACCTGGCCAACGGCACCTGTTATCACTATGTCGTCACGGTCGTCACCTCGAAGGGGGAAAGTCCTGAATCGCAAGAAGTGATGGCGATTCCAGCACCCTATCTCCTGGCCATGGTCATCGGCTCTGAAGGAGTGGGCGACGGCGAGTTGAACTCGCCCACGGGAATCGCGCTCGACAAGGACGGCAACATCTATGTGGCGGATACCGACAACCATTCGATCCAAAAATTCGATCGGACGGGAGCGTTTGTGGCTCGGTGGGGCGGTGAGCCTAGTCCGCAGGAAGGTCAATTTTACTATCCCCGAGGGTTGGCGGTCGGACCGGACGACGTCGTCTACGTGGCCGATAGCGGCAACAATCGGGTACAGAAGTTCGATCTCGAAGGCAATGCGCAGAAAGCCTGGGGCAAGTTCGGGTTCGCCTGGCGCGGGGCCGACATGGGCCGCTTCGATGTGCCCTGGGGGATTACGACGGATCAAGCCGGTCATGTGTACGTCTCCGACACGAGCAACGCGCGCATCCAAAAATTTCAAGCCGACGGCCAGCCCCTGTTGAAGTGGGGCCGTGACGGCAGCTTCGACGGCGCGTTCTTCTTTCCGCGCGGCGTGGCGGTCGATTTCATCGGCAATATTTACGTGGCCGACGAGAGCAATAATCGTGTCCAAAAGTTCGATGCCCGAGGAAGCTTCTTGACGAAATGGGGACGAGAAGGCCATGGGCCCGGACAGTTCAAGTCGCCCTGGGGCATCGCCTGTGACGCGCTCGGCAATGTCTATGTCGTCGACAGCGGCAACCATCGGATTCAGAAGTTCGACGGCAACGGGACGTTCCTGTGCTCGTTCGGGAACCGAGGGAAGACGGAGGGCCAGGTCAACTTCCCCTACGGCATCGCGGTGGATAAGGAGGGCTGCGTGTTCGTGGTCGACAGCGGCAACCACCGTGTCCTGAAATATGTGCCGACCGAAGAAGAGATGAATCGTGGGAAGGACCAGCCTGCGCAAGCGGTGGAAGCCGGGGCGGTGCAGCCGCCCCGCAGCCTTGCCGTCAAGGCCGGTGATACGGAAATCTTTCTGAGTTGGATGGAGGTGCCCGGCGCGCAGTCCTACAATCTCTATTTCAGTACCTCGCCTCATGTCACGATGGAGGGGGCGACCAAGATCGAAGGCGTGGCGACTCCCTACACGCATGAAGGCCTTACCAACGATACGCCGTATTTTTATGCCGTCACCGCGTCATTCGAGGACGGAACGGAAAGCGGGCTGTCGGAAGAAGTCACGGCGATGCCCGTCCTCATCGATATCACGGCGCCGCAGAATCCCTACGCGGTGATCAATCATGGGGCCTTCATGACCAACTCGCCCGATGTCGTGGTGACGATTTCGGCGACCGATTTGGATACAGGGGTCGGGGCATATTTTATTTCTGAAAGTCCGTTGACGCCCGTGGCTGGGACGCCAGGATGGGTGGAGGTGACGACGGCGATCAAGTTCGGCGCCACGATTCCGTTCATTCTCTCGCCTGGAGACGGGCACAAAACCATTTATGTGTGGTTCAAAGACATCGGGAACAACGTCTCCACGCCGGCCAGCACGACGATTTTGGTCAATACCTCGGGCTATCTGTGCGTGTCGAAGTGGGGGAAGCCTGGTCGGGGCGCGTCGTTGTTGCATGGTGGAGAGTTTATCGCGCCGATGTACGGACTGTGCGCCGATCAGCAAGGATCGCTGTTTGTCGTCGACAACGGCAACAATCGTGTGCAGAAGTTCGACAATGCCGGGAACTTCATCATTCTATGGGGGAGTTTCGGCTCGGCCAATGCGAATTTCCACAATCCCACCGGGATCGCCTGCGACGGCAAGGGCGATGTCTGGGTGGTGGATACCAACAATCACCGGGTTCAAAAGTTCGATGGGAAGCTCGGCGGGTACATGATGAAGTTCGGTTCGCGTGGAAACGGCGAAGGGCAGTTCAATGCTCCCTGGGGAATTGCGGTCGATCGCGTGCGCGGCTACATCTATGTCGTCGACAGCGCCAATTTCCGCGTGCAGAAATTCGACATGTCCGGCGAGTTCATCATGGCCTGGGGCAGCTTCGGCAACGGCGACGGACAGTTCTATTTCCCGCGCGGGGTGGCGGTCGATCAAGAGGACGGGACGGTCTACGTCGTCGACATGGGCAATCACCGCATCCAGAAATTCGACACGAGCACCAACGTGTTACCGCAGCTGTTGACGAAGTGGGGAGGCAGTTCGGCGCCCGGGCATGCCAGCAGTTCGCTGGCGCAGGAGGCCGGACAATTGCGCTCGCCGTGGGGGATCGTCGTCGACGGAGCCGGACATGTCTATGTGACGGATACGGGGAATCATCGGATTGAAAAGTTCGACCGTGAGGGCAACTTCATCACCCAGTGGGGCGGGTTCGGCAACGGCGACGGGCAATTCAACTTTCCCTACGGGATCGCCGTGGATGCGAAGGGGAGCGTCTTCGTCGTCGACAGCGGCAATACGCGGGTGCAGCAGTTCATGCCGGCGGACGAGGGCAGCGAACGGTTGCAGGACGAGGCGGAGGAACTGGCCGAGGTGGAGAACACGCAACGAACGCAGAATGTCTAATGGGATCACATGAGCCCGCAGGCTGTTCAAAGGCCGTCCAGCAAGGCCGCCGCAAGTGCCGAGGGGATGCATACTCTTGCCCGCGCGTTGAGCCTCTGAGCGCCACCTGCCTCGCGAAGCCGCTTCGGCAAGGCGGGGAACGCCGCGGGCGGACTTTTTCACAGCTTGCTAGAAGAGGGAGCGATGCTTGATAAAGAACCGCGACTCGGACTGACGTATGACGACGTGGTCCTCGTGCCGGCCAAGTCGAAGATTGTGCCCAACGAAGTCGATACCGGCACGTTTGCCTCGCGTAATATCCGGATCAATATCCCGCTCGTCAGCGCAGCCATGGATACCGTGACGGAGTCTCGGCTGGCAATCGCGATGGCGCGCGAAGGGGGGATCGGGATCATCCATCGCGTGCTGTCCCCGGCGGATCAGGCGACGGAAGTGGATAAGGTCAAGAAGTCCGAAAGCGGGATGATCCTCGACCCCGTCACGATTTCTCCCGATGAAACGATTCGAGACGCGCACCAACTTATGGCCAAGTATCGAATCTCGGGTATCCCCGTCACCAAAGGGAGCAAGCTGGTCGGGATTCTCACCAACCGCGACCTGCGGTTTGAAACCAGGATGGATATGAAGGTGTCGCAGGTGATGAAGCGAGACCGGCTGATCACGGCGCCGGAGGGCACCAGCCTGGAAAAGGCGAGAGAGATTCTACATGAGCATCGCATTGAAAAATTGCCGGTGGTGAACAAGCACTTTGAACTCAAAGGGCTCATTACCATTAAGGATATCGAAAAGCGGATCAAGTATCCCAACGCATGCAAGGATGATCATGGGCGGTTACGGGTCGGAGCGGCCGTGGGTGTCGGACCGGACACGGAAGAGCGCGTGGGGCTGCTCAAGCGATCCGGCGTGGACCTTGTGGTGATCGACACGGCGCACGGCCATTCGCAAGCCGTGCTGGATACGGCGAAGATGATCAAGAAACTGTATCCGACTCTCGAATTGGTCGCGGGAAACATCGGCACCGCGGAGGCGGCCAAAGACCTCCTCAAGGCCGGAGTCGATGCGGTCAAGGTCGGGGTCGGGCCGGGATCGATTTGCACGACGAGGATCGTGTCGGGCGCCGGAATGCCGCAGCTCACCGCGATCGCGGATTGCGCAAAAGTTTTACAAGGCAGCGGCGTGCCGATTATCGCCGATGGCGGCATCAAGTTCTCCGGGGATATCACCAAGGCCTTGGCCGCCGGGGCGTCGTCCGTGATGCTCGGCGGTCTCTTTGCCGGAACGGAAGAGTCTCCCGGCGAGACGGTGCTCTATCAAGCCAGAACTTACAAGGTCTATCGCGGCATGGGCTCCATCGGGGCGATGGAGCGAGGAGGCGGGGATCGATATGGACAAGGAGGACGCCCGGCCCAGAAACTGGTGCCCGAAGGGATCGAAGGCCGTGTGCCCTATAAAGGTTCGTTGGCCGCCGTGGTGTATCAGTTGGTCGGCGGTGTGCGATCGGGAATGGGATACTGTGGCTGTAAAACGATTGTCGATTTGCAACGGAATGCGGTCTTCATCAGACAATCCGTGGCCGGCCTCCGTGAAAGCCATGTGCATGACGTGATCATCACCAAAGAGGCGCCGAACTATCGGATGGATTGGGAATAGCCCCGCGTGAAACGTCTCTCGTGAAGCGTATCTCGTGACTAAAACTTAACTTCTTTTTCCAACGAACGACGCTTCACGCTTCACGAACGACGGTCTCCATGGAACTTTGGCACAATAGAATTCTGGTCCTGGACTTTGGGTCGCAGTACACGCAATTGATCGCCCGCCGTATTCGCGAAGCCCAGGTCTACTCGCAAATTCTCCCCGCGACCGTCCCGTTGGCGACGATTCTTGCCTATCGACCGCAAGGTATTGTCCTGTCCGGCGGGCCCTCCAGTGTCTATGAAAAGAACGCGCCGCTTGTCTCCAAGGAGCTCTTCGATCAGAACATTCCGATCCTGGGCATCTGCTATGGCATGCAGCTGGTGACGCATGTGTCAGGCGGAAAGGTCGTCAAGGCGCCGCATCGAGAATATGGCCGGGCGGATTTGCAGATCGATGACCGCAGCGATCTCTTCAAAGGGATCGGCGCCGGCGGCTCCTCGGTGGTATGGATGTCCCATGGAGACCGGATCGAGCGCATGCCGCAGAAGTTCCGGTCCATCGCCCATACGAGCAACTCGCCGGTTGCGGCCATGAAGGCGGAGGATGGGCGGCGGATCTATTGCCTGCAGTTCCATCCGGAAGTCGCGCATACGCCGGAGGGAGCGAAGATGCTCCGCAACTTTGTCTATGAGATTTGCGGCTGCAAGCCGACCTGGACCATGCAATCCTACGTGGATCAGGCGGTGCATCAGATCCGCGAGCAAGTCGGAAAGGATCGCGTGATCTGCGCGCTGAGCGGCGGAGTCGATTCGTCCGTCGCGGCGGCCCTCACGCATCGGGCCATCGGGGACCAGCTGACCTGCATCTTCGTCGACAACGGGGTGCTCCGGGCGGGCGAACGCGACCAGGTGAAGAAGACCTTTGCGTCGCGGATGCATCTCAATCTTAGGGTGCTCGATCGGACGACACAATTCCTGGACGGTTTGAAGGGCGTTACCGATCCCGAGCGGAAGCGCAAGATCATCGGACGGCTGTTCATCAAAAATTTCGATGTCGAGTCCAGGAAGCTGAAGGGTGTCAAGCACTTGGTGCAGGGGACGCTCTATCCCGACGTCATCGAGAGCGTCAGCTTCAAGGGGCCGTCGGCCACGATCAAGACGCATCATAATGTCGGCGGTCTGCCGGCTCGGATGAAGTTGAGATTGATCGAGCCGCTTCGGGAATTGTTCAAGGACGAAGTGCGGGTGCTGGGGACCGAACTGGGCTTGCCGGATGAGATCGTCTGGCGGCAGCCGTTTCCCGGTCCAGGCCTCGCGATCCGGGTGCTTGGCTCCGTGACGAAGGAGCGATTGGCGATCCTCCGCGGAGCCGAAACGATCGTCGATCAGGAAATCCGCGGCGCGGGACTATATCGGGAAATCTGGCAATTCTTCGCCGTGCTGTTGCCGATCCGCACCGTCGGCGTCATGGGCGATCAACGGACCTATGAGAATGTGATCGCGATTCGAGCCGTCACCAGCGTAGACGGCATGACCGCCGACTGGGCCAAGATCCCGAACGATGTGCTGGGCCGGATGTCGAGCCGGATTATCAATGAAGTGAACGGCGTGAATCGAGTGGTGTATGACATCAGCTCGAAACCGCCGAGCACAATAGAATGGGAATAAGACGTTAATCGTTATTAGTTAAACGTAAGAGAATTCTTGCGATTAACGTGTAACGATTCACGAATAACAAAATGGAAGTCAGGCTCCAAAAACTCATCGCGAGCACGGGGCTCTCGTCCCGCCGAAAGGCCGAGATGCTGATCTCGTCCGGCCGAGTGTCGGTGAACGGCAAGGTCGTCACGGAACTCGGAACGAAGGTCGATTCCGCACGGGATCACGTCAAGGTCGACGGGAGGCATCTGACCTCGGCGCAGCCGTTCGTGTATCTCTTGCTGAACAAACCCAAGAACGTGATGTCCACGTTGGATGATCCGGGGGGGCGGACGACGGTGAAGGATTTCTTGCGGGGTGTCGCCGTTCGCGTGTTCCCGGTCGGCCGGTTGGATTTCGACAGCGAAGGGTTGATGTTGCTGACCAATAACGGCGAGCTTGCGCAAGCCTTGCTGCATCCGCGATATCATGTGCCGAAGACATATTTGATTAAGGTGAAGGGTGTGTTGAAGGATGAGGAGATCGCCCGTCTGGAGCGGGGAGTCAGGCTCGAAGATGGGATGACGAGCCCGGCCCACGTGAAGAAAGTGCGAAAAGTCGAAGCGAACTCCTGGCTGGAGATCACGATCCGCGAGGGGCGGAAGCATCAAGTCAAGCGCATGCTGGAGGTGGTCGGACATTCGGTCATCAAGCTTCTACGGATTCGGATGGGACCACTCTCGCTCGGGAATTTGGAACCGGGGGAGTTTCGGTTCTTGACGGATCGTGAGGCCAACGCGTTGCGCGAGTTGGTCGATGAGCGGACGGCGTCGGTTGAAAGAGGAGAAGAACCGGGACCGAGGCCGAAGCGACCGATCAGGAAAGAGGGCTGGGCCAAGCCCGAGAGAAGCAAAAAGATGTCCGGGAAGAAAGCGAAGGTTGAATGAACATCCGAACTCACCGCTGTGGAGAGTTGACTACGAAGCATGTCGGGCAGACCGTTGTCTTGAATGGTTGGGTTCAGCGCCGACGAGACCACGGCACGGTGATCTTCATCGATCTTCGTGACCGGACCGGCCTGACGCAGGTCGTCTTCAACGCCGAACGGAACCTCACGGTTCATCAGGCCGCCCATTCGCTTCGCAGCGAGTGCGTGGTGTCGGTTGCCGGACAGGTCATGGCGCGGCCGGATGAATCGAGGAATCTCACTCTCTCCACGGGAGAGATCGAGGTCTTCGTCGACGCGGTGGACATTTTGAATGAGGCCAAGACACCGCCGTTTGTGATCGAAGACGATGTGGAGGTGACGGAGGCGATTCGGTTGAAGTACCGCTTCCTGGATCTCCGCCGACCGAGGATGCAGCGGCTCTTGAGCCTGCGCCACGGCATTCTGCAGGCCACCAGGGAATTCGTCAATGCCGAAGGATTCCTGGAAGTGGAGACGCCGATTTTGACGAAGAGCACGCCGGAAGGCGCTCGGGACTATTTGGTGCCGAGCCGCGTCAATGCCGGACAGTTCTTTGCGCTGCCGCAGTCTCCGCAATTGTTCAAACAGGTCCTGATGGTGAGCGGCGTCGATCGGTACTATCAGATCGCGCGCTGCTTCCGAGACGAAGATCTCCGCAATGATCGGCAGCCGGAGTTTACGCAGATCGACTTGGAAATGTCGTTCGTGGATCGAGAGCAAGTCATGAGCCTCATGGAACGCCTGATCGTCACGATCTTCGACAAGGTCGGCGGAGTGCAGTTGCCGACACCCTTTCCTCGGATGACCTATGCGGAAGCCATGGGTCGGTACGGCTCAGATAAGCCGGACCTCCGGTTCGACATGCCGCTCTATGATGTGACGGCGTTCGGCGCGGCAAGCGAGTTTAAAGTGTTCAAAGAGGCGGCGACCAAGGGCGGCATCGTCAAAGCCTTGATCGTAAAGGGCGGAGCGTCGCTGTCGCGGACACGCATCGACGCATTGGGGGAAACGGCGAAGAGCTTCGGCGCGAAGGGCCTGGCGTGGCTCAAGCTCACGGCGGACGGGCAGCTCGAATCCGTCATCGCCAAATTTCTGGATGCCAAAGCGTTTGCGGCGGCCTTGCCTGAAGCACAGCCGAGTGATCTCGTGTTGTTCGGCGCCGACAAGCCGGCGGTCACGCATGATGTGCTGGGACGGATCAGGCTGTTGTTGGGTGAGGAACTTGGGTTGATCGACACCTCCGCATGGCGGCCTCTGTGGGTCGTTGATTTTCCCATGTTGGATTACGATCAGGAGCAGAAGCGTTACGTGGCCATCCATCATCCCTTCACCGCGCCGTTGGATGACGATGTTCCGCTGTTTGAGTCCGATCCGCTGAAAGTGCGGGCGAAGGCCTATGACATGGTGTTGAACGGCAGCGAGATCGGCGGCGGCAGCATTCGTATCCACCGCCGTGATGTGCAGAGCAAGGTGTTCGATCTTCTCGGGATCGGCAAGGAGGACGCGGTCGTCAAGTTCGGGTTTCTTCTCGAAGCCCTGGAGTACGGGGCGCCGCCGCATGGGGGCATTGCGTTCGGACTGGATCGGTTGGTCATGTTGCTGGGCAATGCGGATTCGATCCGCGATGTCATCGCCTTTCCCAAGACGCAGAGGGCGCAATGTCCGCTGACCGATGCCCCCTCCGCGGTGAGCCCCGATCAACTCAAGGAGTTGCGTATCAAGCTGGATCTCGTGGAGTAGATCCCCATGGCTGCCAATACCTTCGGCCGAATGTTCACCGTCACCTCCTTCGGCGAGAGCCATGGACCCGCCATCGGCTGTGTCGTCGACGGCTGCCCGCCGGGTCTTGCCCTGTCGGCGGAAGGCATTCAAAAAGATCTCGATCGCCGGAAGCCCGGCACCTCCCGACATGTGACTCAACGGCAAGAATCGGATCATGTAGAAATCCTCTCCGGAGTATTTGAAGGACAGACGACCGGTACGCCGATCGCGCTGCTGATTCGCAATGAAGACCAGCGCAGCCGCGATTATGGCAATTTGATCGACACGTTCCGTCCTGGCCATGCGGACTATACCTACTGGCAGAAATATGGAATTCGCGATTATCGAGGCGGAGGGCGCGCCTCGGCCAGGGAGACGGCCGTGCGGGTTGCGGCGGCCGCGATCGCAAGAAAATGGCTGTCGGAGAAATATGGTGTCGTCATTCGAGGTTATCTGAGTCAGCTGGGCCCACATGAATTACGGTTCAAAGATTGGGACGCCGTAGGACGGAATCCATTTTTCTCCGCCGATCCGGATGCGGTTGCCGAGTTGGAATCCTTCATGGATGAGCTGCGGAAGGCCGGTGATTCGGTCGGCGCCAGAATTACAACAATCGCAGAGCACGTGCCCGTCGGGTGGGGCGCGCCGGTCTATGGAAAATTGGATGCAGATCTTGCTGCCGCGATGATGAGCATCAATGCGGTGAAGGCGGTCGAGATAGGTTCTGGGTTTGCTTCAGTTACTCAGCGAGGGTCGGAACATGGAGACGAGCTGACCCCTGATGGCTTTGTCACGAATCACGCGGGCGGCATTCTGGGCGGCATTTCAACTGGTCAGAACATTGTCGTGACCATCGGGATCAAGCCAACCTCGAGCATCCGCATTCCGCGCAAATCGATCGACAAGCAAGGCAATCCGGTCATGGTCGAAACCAACGGCCGTCACGATCCCTGCGTCGGCATCCGCGCCACGCCGATCGCCGAAGCCATGCTGGCGCTTGTGCTCATGGACCATGCGCTGCTACATCGGGCTCAAAATGCGGATGTGAGGACCAAGACCCCGAAAATTCACGGTTCGATAACACGGATGATCTCCAAAGAGAAAAAGCAGCCTGCCTCAAAAATCAATCCCGACCCTGCCGAAGCGTAACGCAATGATCCACTCGGACGGTCAGAGGGCTCTGTGTATGATCGGTCGGCAACCTCACGTCTCTTGCAAGCTGTGAGACTGCCGTTATAATGTCTCCCATGGAATCAACTCACTACATCTACTGGCAAGACCAAGGGCAATGGCTCGGCTATTTGCAAGATTACCCCGATTACTGGACGCAGGGGCAGTCCCTCGAAGAGTTACAGTCACATCTCAGAGATCTCGATCGAGATCTCACCAGCGGTGACATTCCCGGAGTTCGTAAGCTTGCCGAGCTGACGCTCCAGTGAAGCGAAAAGATCTTATTCGGCAGCTCGAAGGCGAGGGCTGACTGTTGGTTCGCCCGGGGAAAACACGATTGGTATCATAACCCCACCACGAAAATGTCTCAGCCGGTTCCACGTCACACCGAAATCAATGAACACCTTGCGAAGCGTATCTTGAAGGTATTGGCCAACCCCTAGTTTGCGTCATAAGCAAGCTGATATGTTCCAAAGCATAGGCAGGGAAGGCGAGGAGAAACGCACCGAATGATCGAGATCTATACAGACGGTGCCTGCAGCGGGAATCCGGGTCCCGGGGGATGGGGTGTTTTGCTAAGGGTTGGAGACAAAGAAACGGAACTCTGTGGCGGCGAGCCGGCGACGACGAACAACCGGATGGAGCTGCTTGCCGTCATTGAGGCATTGCAGTCACTCATGCAGCCGGCGCAGGCGCGGGTCTACACCGATTCACAGTATGTCCAAAAAGGCATCAGCGAATGGATTCATAGCTGGAAGCGGCGAGGCTGGAAAACGGCCGGCAAGGAGCCGGTAAAGAATGAGGACTTGTGGCGGCGGCTCGATGCGCTGGCTGCCAAGCATACTATCGAATGGCACTGGGTCCGAGGGCACAATGGTCATCCGGAGAACGAACGGGCCGACGCATTGGCTCGCGCCGGACTTGAACAGGCTCGCCGCGCGGGGCACCCAGTCCATGACAAAGCGGATCTTTCGGTTCAAGCGTCGAGCCGATCAGCCGGCTCTCCCCCAATCCTCGATATTGAGCATGCCACGGTATATCGAGGCGACACGTGCGTGTTTTTGGATTTCTCTTTTGCTCTCCAGGAAGGTGAACATGTGGCGATTCTTGGACCTAATGGAGCAGGGAAAACGACGCTCCTCAAATTGCTATCAGGTGAAGTGCATGCGATGCCGAGGGAGGAGACGCGGATGGCGCTCTTCGGCGAGGAGCGCTGGAATGTCTGGGATGTGCGAAAGCGAATCGGCATCGTATCGCATGATCTCCAGCGGGATTATTTGATCTGTGCCGAAGGGCTCAACGTGATCCTTTCCGGCTTCTATGCCGGCAACGATATCTACGAGCATCAAGAATTCACGAAGACGCAGCTGACGAGAGCGTATGAGGTGATGCGGGAATTGGGGATTATGGCCCTGTCCGGACGCCGCTTCGGCCATCTGTCGACCGGCGAGCAGCGACGATTTTTGCTGGGCCGAGCATTGGTGCATGATCCACCGGTGCTGGTGTTGGATGAACCGACCAGCGGCCTCGACCTCAAGGCTTGCTTCCAATATCTCGATCTCCTGCGCGCTCACATCACACAAGAAAAGACCGTTCTGCTCGTCACGCACCATCTGCATGAAATTCCGCCGGAGATCGATCGCGTCATCTTCTTGAAGGACGGGAAAATCGTTGCCGACGGAACCAAGTCTGCGTTGATCACCGGCGATCGGGTAAGCCGGCTCTTCGACAGCAAGCTCACCCTCGCTCAGGCCAACGGCTGGTATCAAGCCTTGCCTGGCTGATAGCAGTCCGTTCCTCGATCCTCCAGAATTCCCGCTTCTTTCGACGAACTTCTTGTCGAAGGATGGGCTTCAGCCGTTGTTATTTCGTCCGGGTCCGTCCCCGGCTTGGGGTCGGCAACAAAGCGATGCATGTGTGGCTGTCTGTCTGTCGCGGATTTCGACAATTGAATCGAGACGAGTATCGGGGATGCGGCTACTTCTTTCGAAATCCAAAAAATGTCCCGGCGCCGGCGGCGCCGGCGGAGGGGAGATAGCCGGTCAGCACGTCTTTGAAACCCTGGGCTTTGCCTCGACCCCAATCAAGGATATGATTCACATCCGCTTGGATCAAGCTCCAATCCAGATGGATCCAGCCGGTGGTTTTGAGGATGATGATGAGCGCCGCCAATGAGGCCGCCACCAACAGGGCGAGCTTGACGGTTTTCCGGATTGCCCATCCGAGTAAGAACCCTCCCAGGAAGCTGGCTCCCCCATTGGCGAGGGCCGGCGACATCAGGTCGGTGAGCCAGGCGCCGACTCCGGCGGCGGTTGTCGCGCTGGCGGCAAGAAACGATTTGGCGGCCCAGGGAGGGTCGGAGAGTATTGGGCTGAGTGTTTTCGCAAGAAAGCTGCTCTGAGGCGTGGGTGCTGGGGCGCTCATAGCCGTTTCGTGTCGAATGTGTTGCAGACCGAGGGGTCGCCGGACTCGAGCCCACGCTTGAGCCAAGCCATTCGTTGTTCAGATGAACCGTGGGTCCAGCTTTCCGGCTGAACCTGGCCACGCGACATGTTCTGCAATCGATCGTCCCCGATGGCCGCCGCTGCGCGGATCCCTTCTTCGAAATCGCCCGGCTCGATCAAGTTTCGTTCGCGCTTGGCGTGATGGCCCCAGACACCGGCGTAGCAATCGGCTTGGAGTTCCATTCGGACCGACAGCGCGTTGCCTTCCACCTCAGACACCTGGCGTTGGAGACGATGCACCTTCTCGGCGACGCCCAGGAGGTTTTGGACGTGATGGCCGACTTCGTGAGCGATCACATACGCCTGCGCAAAGTCACCGGCTGCTCCGAGCCGATGCGCCATTTCGTCGAAGAAGGCAAGGTCGAGATAGACCCGGTGATCGTTCGGGCAATAGAACGGGCCCACAGCGGATGATGTGCTCCCGCATGCCGACTGCACGGCGCCGGAAAAGAGCACCAGACGGGGATCCTCGTACCGAGGACCGAGGAGGTTTCGCCAGGTCGTTTCCGTATCGGCCAGGACGACGGCAGCAAATTTGCCGAGTTGGTCTTGAGGGGCGCCGACCGGGCCCGGCTCCGATGGAGCCATGGTTTCGGTCATGCTCTGGACCCCGGTGATCATATTGAAAACAGTCAGCGGGTTGGCCCCGGTGAAATAGCTGACGGCGAGCACCAGGACAATGGTGCCGATGCCGAGGCCGCCTCTTCCTCCGAGTCGGGCCGGGCCCATGCCGCGACGGTCTTCGATGTTGCCGCTTTCGCGTTGGTCTTCAATACGCATAGGCGAGGTCTTTCATGCCACGGAATCAGTCGGAGTCCTTTTCCATCGACTGGATAAACTTGTCGGCTTCGGCGATGGAACGGTTCATGTCTTTGACCAGCTGATCGACCTGCGCATCCACCTTCGCGAGTTCTCCCTTGATGGCGGCGAGCGCGCGGGCATTCAGGTTGTGTTTCAGGTAGAGCACTTGATCGCGCAACGGTTTCAGGACCGGTTCGATGCGTTGTTCGGCCCGTTTCATCGCGCCCAGCATCTCTTTGTAGCGGCTCTTGGTCTGGGTGAGTTTGGCTTGACTCTTTCGGCGCAGGTCGGCGCTGGAATACTGGCCGAGTTCCGTTTCCCACTCGGAAAAGAGCGCATCGGCGACGCTTTCGACATCGGCGATCTTTTTCCGAACGGTTTTGGCGCCGTCTTCGCTGTTCTCGAGCTCGCCGTTCAACTTTTTATAAGTCGCTTCCAGGTCGCCGCCTTCATACGACACCACCTGCCCGAATTGCTCCAGCGTGGTCTGAATTTCTTGTTTCGCGTCTTCCTGGGCGTCTCGCGCTGACTTGACGCGGCTGCTCAAGATGTCGCGCTTGGCATATCCCATCTTCTCCATGGTGGCCATATAAGCCTTGTCGCAAGCGGAAAGGCCGAACGGCATGAATAGGAGCATGACGGCAAGGACCAGCTTGAACATGATGACCTCTTGTCGGGATGTGGCCTCGATGAGCCGGTGACGCGGAACAGTCACCGTGGGACTCTGTATCTTAACTGAAGAGCGCACAGGGTGAAAGACCCTCAGTCGCCGCGCTTACGAGGAAGGAGTTGTAGAAACAGCCCCACCATCGCGCTATAGTGTGGACATGCGTCTGACGTTTTGCAAGTTCTGGTGTGTGGCGGCGATCGGGCTGATCGCGGCCTGCTCCTTGCCGCGAGTGGTTCCTGAAGATCTGGAGCCTCTGGTCGACCGATCGGTCACGTTTCATGAAGTGGTGGCCACGCCTGATTCATACCAGGGCAAGATCGTGGTATTCGGCGGCGAGGTGCTGAAGGCAAGGCGACTTAAGGAAGGAACGCAGATCGAGTTGCTGCAGTTACCGCTCGACGGAGAGGAGCGACCGATTCTCGATCGCCGACAATCGCAGGGGCGATTTCTGGCGATCCAGCAGGAATTTCTCGACCCCGCGACGATTGTCGAGGGAATAAAGATGACGATCGTCGGAGAGCTGTCAAAGGCCAAGGTCGAGCACCTCGACGACGTCGAATATCGATACCCGGTCGTGATTGTGAAACATCTCCATATGTGGCCGGCGCGATCGGATGCGCATGGTCGACCGCGGCCTGGATTCTCGATCGGGGTGGGTGGTGGGACAGGAACGGGGGTTCGCGGGGGTGGGGGATTCGGGATCGGATTCTAATTCGTCGAGAGACAGGCAGCGTCCGTGGACTTGAAATACGAAGGCCAGCCATCGACCGGACCGGTTCTTCCTCAGAGACTATTTTTGACGCTCCTATAAATGTTCTGCGGCCCCTATCGACCGACCGCTCGTGCGGCCCGGATCTCGTGGTTTCGGCATGTTGAGGTCAAGGAGGTACGGCATTGCCTGCTTGCGTGTGTCGAATAAGGCATGATATGCAAGTATATGTGAAAATCATCAAGGCAGTCACGATAAGAAGGAGATGATCAGATGAAACAGAAACGACAGACTCCGACACGGAAGGAGAGGGTCACGTTGTCTCTCTCCGCTGAGATGGTCGAACGGTTGCGAACCGTGGTGTATTGGAGTCCCACACTGACGCTGACCGGTGTCGTCGAATCGGCGATCCAATCCGCGCTCACGAAGCTGGAGAAGGGGAAACGGTTCAAGAAACGACGGGGGAAGCTCGCTGTCGGTCGGCCGCGTAAAGACCGATCGTCCTGACGTCGGCTCTTGATGTGGGGCGCACACGTTGTGAAGGTCTAGAAGCGGAAACAGCGAAGATCACTGTAGGAATTCAGAAGCGGTATGGAATGATGAATCATGTCCCGATTCACGCGAAGCCTATTGGTTTTTCTACTCCTCGTCCTCTGTGTGGGATGTGATCAACTTACGAAAGAGGTCGCCCACCAATACCTGGCTCTTCAGCCGCCCCAATCGTGGTTCCATGACACGGTTCGCCTCCAATATGCCGAGAACACCGGGGCGTTCCTGAGTCTCGGCGGAGATCTCTCCGAGGGGTTACGCGTTTTTCTCTTTCAGGTATTCCCTGCCTTGTGCCTCGTCGTCTTGGCGATTGTTCTTTTTGCTCAACCGATACCACTGTCCACAACCATTGCCTGGAGTTTCATGCTGAGCGGCGGGCTGGGCAATCTCTTGGATCGCATCATGAATGACGGCCGGGTGATCGACTTCATGAACCTCGGCATTGGCCCCCTCCGCACCGGCATCTTCAATGTGTCTGATGTCTGCATTACAATCGGCGTATCGTTGCTTGTGCTCGAGATGTTGCGGCGACCACGGGTGTCAGCAAATGGATAGGGATTTCGCCATAGCAAGAGATTCGACTATTGATCCACGGGGGGTACATATGAAAAATCTATGCTTGGCCGTCGTGTGTGTGACAGTGCTGACAGGGTGCTCAGGAGCAGTAGGGAGCGGCGTGCTCGGTGGGGTGCTTGGGGCAGGGGCGGCAGGCGGCGGCTACGAATACAATCTGAAGCGCCAGAAAGATAGGGTGGAGGAGGACTTTAAAGCCGGAAAGATCGATCAAAAAGAATATGAGATCCGCAAGGACCAGATCGCGCGGGATTCGTTTTTCCAAAAGTAGAATCGGGCTGATTGATTATGGTCATGAGTGCCACGAGAAAATCCGAGAACTAGCGGGTTTGCATCATGCGTCCCACCATGCCGATGCCGATTCCCAGAAGGAGATAACCGGCTATCACGTTGAGTATGACCACAGCCTGACAAATAGGATGGACCGGTTGATACTCCACGAGCGCGAGCGAAGAGGTCACGTTGATTGCGTAATAAAATCCTGACCACAAGGGAATCCAGGCTGAGGGCGTCGTATTGCCTATCGGCGTGAACCAATCCAGACGGAAGAACAGCTCGTACAGCAAACTGAAGGCGGCCAGTGCTCCACCGATCCATGCCATCCAGGGCGGAATGCTCGTGCCGAAATTGCTCGTCGCCTTCCAGGGCGAGAGAGCCAGCGGGCGTTTGCCCTGCATCTTCGACCAGGCGAGTCGCGCGTTTCGCTCGTGCAGGTATTCCGCTTCTGACGCGTCCAACTCTCCGGCTTCGGCGAATGAATTGTTGGCCCGCGAATAGGCTCGCACGGCGAGATGTTGCAAGTCACGTTGATCCGGCCCGGCGGGCATGGCCGCTGCCGCGCGCTCCGCAACCCTCCCGGCATTGGAAAACGCTCGTCCGGCTTGCGTGAATTGCGCCATCCAATGGAGGTGCCGGCCGGCGTTGTAATAGGCCTGTACGGACCTGAGAGGATCTTGGGTTTCAAGAAAATGGGCGGCGGTGAGATAGTACTGGGATGCCCGCAGTACATCTGCGTGCGAGTCGTGCCGCGTGAGGGCGTCGGCTTGCTGGAGTATGTCATCAGCCGATTGGAGCGTCGAAATCTCAAGTGGGCGCTGTTGAGAATCGAGTCGCGCAACGGGATTTGAGTGCGACGGATCGGTCATCAGTACTCCCCAAGGGCGCCATGGTACTCCAGGTTTGGGCTGCTGCGAAAGACATCTGTATTACGTTGATATGATATTTGCCTCGGCAACAGTCTGCGCAAGACATGTTCAATGTGGCTAATGTCTGTATTGCAATCGGCCTCCTGCAGTTGGTGTTTTCGATATTCCGCGCGACCCCATATCACTTAGCCAAGAGAAGAATCCCATCATGCAGATGGTAGTCATCAAATGTATCCGGGGAAACAATGATGAAGTGGCCTCCGGGTTATCGGAGGTCATTATGGCAAATTATTACACGCTCTTGTGTGCATCGATCGACCATCGGTTGTTCTCACCTCATCCTTTGTGCGCTTCCATGTAGGCTCGGAGCAGGGCGTTGATCCGTGTCTGATAGCCGGGCCCCTTGGCCTTGAACCACTCAAGAACGCGCTGATCAAGTCGAATGGTCACAGTGGTTTTAGGCTCAGGGAGGATAAGAGTTGCAGATTTGAAAAAGTTTTTGTCCAATTCGGGAATATCCGAGTAATCGATGTCGCGATCCGACAGGGAATCAACTCGTGTCCAATTAGTCTTTGATCGCCCCTTGGTAGAAATCTTTTTCACGGCTATTTGCCTTTCGTAGTGAAATGATTCGAACTGTGTTTGGCTCTCGTTTGGTGTATGCGACTACCATGAGACGGCCTCGAACGATGCCCAGTCCTTGCCAACGCGGTTCTCCATAGTCTTTGCGCTCGTCCGATTTCACGAACCGAGGCGCAGCAAACATCTCCCGCGCGTCTACAAAGTCGATTCCATGTTTAGCAAGATTGGCGGCTCGTTTAGTTTCGTCCCATTCAAACTGCACGCGGAAAGTGTACATACGAAATGTATGTACGTCAAGGATCGGGGAGTTGTGGGGGCGAGAGCCTGTGAAGGGAGGAACAGTTGGTGTTAGATCTGTTCGACTTCCGCAATGATCGTGTGATATCCGCTCGCGCCCGCCGGCTGCGGGCGGACGATTTCGGCGATTTGGAGTTGGCCCTTTGTGTCGGTTGCGCGCACGACGGTTTGAAATTTCCCCGGCTTTGGCGCGCGCCAGGTATAGGTCCAGATCACCCAGGAGTAAGGCGACATGGGTGGGTCGATTCGGCAGTCATTCCAGGTGCGGCCCGCATCGAAGCTCAACTCGACTTTGCCGATGCTGTTCGATCCGCCGAAGGCGATCCCGCGGAACGTGTGCTCCGGTCCGCGCAGGGCTTGGTAATGTCCGGGTGAATCGATGCGTGAAAATATTTTGATCGTCCCCTCGTCGGTCCACCCCTTGCGCTGCCAGTAGCCCTTGTAGTCCCCCGGATAAACTTCAATCTCGACGATCCACTTCACATTTTTGATGCCGTACAGGCCGGGGACGATGAGGCGGATCGGGAAGCCGTGTTCCCTCGGGAGTTTTTCACCGTTCATTAAAAAGGCGATCATCACGTCGTCTTGCATGGCGCGGGTGAAGGGAATGCTGTCGTCATAGCCGTCGATGCCGCGAAAGACGACATCGCGCGCCGTCTCAGTATCCGCGCCGCAATCGAGGAGCAGCTTTTTCAGGGAGATGCCGCGCCAGGTTGCAGTTCCCAGACTGTCGCCACCCGGCAGGGTATCGATGCACATCAAGGTGGAAATTTGATCGTAGGAATCGCGGTTCAGAATATCGCGCCAGCCCAATGAAAGCGGCGTTTTGACGGCGCCTTTCACGTGCACTTTCCATTGTTCGATATTGACCTCACGGGATATCGCCACAGCGGAGTCTGCGTAGTTGACGATGTAAAATTTAGAATTCGGCGTGAAATAGGTCGTCTCGCGGGGTGGAATCGCAAACATGCGTCCAAAAACAGAGCCGATCGCGTCGCAGCCTCCGGTGATTCCTGCCGTTGCGGCGAGTCCGAGCGTTTGTAAAATCGTGCGGCGCCGTATGGACAGTGGGGATTCGTCGTTTTTCATATTTTTCTGATTATACATGAAAATGTTGCTTGACACCCGTGGGGGAGTCTTGTTATCTTCCCATTCGTTCGAAGGCAGTGGGCGGATGAGTTCTTGCCTGTATGCCGCGTCCAGGTGAATGCGGCGCCTGAGGGAAACTACCCGAATTCTTTGAGTGGGTCCCTTGACATGAGAGTGCGCAACGTTTATATTGCGCCTCCCACGTCACGAATGTGATGTATTGTTCTTTGAAAACTGAATAGAGGAAGTTGAGCAAGGTGTAAGGTGTATTGAAGTGGTGGCCCTTGGTCCAAATTCTAAGAATACCTTTTGAGAGTTTGATCCTGGCTCAGAACGAACGCTGGCGGCGCGCCTAATACATGCAAGTCGAGCGAGAAGACGTAGCAATACGTTTGTAAAGCGGCGAACGGGTGAGGAATACATGGGTAACCTACCCTCGAGTGGGGAATAACTAGCCGAAAGGTTAGCTAATACCGCATACGACTCTCGGTCTGCGGATCGGGAGGGAAAGCGATACCGTGGGTATCGCGCTCTTGGATGGGCTCATGTCCTATCAGCTTGTTGGTGAGGTAACGGCTCACCAAGGCTTCGACGGGTAGCTGGTCTGAGAGGACGATCAGCCACACTGGCACTGCGACACGGGCCAGACTCCTACGGGAGGCAGCAGTAAGGAATATTGCGCAATGGGCGACAGCCTGACGCAGCGACGCCGCGTGGGGGATGAAGGTCTTCGGATTGTAAACCCCTTTCGGCAGGGAAGATGGAACGGGTAACCGTTCGGACGGTACCTGCAGAAGCAGCCACGGCTAACTTCGTGCCAGCAGCCGCGGTAATACGAAGGTGGCAAGCGTTGTTCGGATTTACTGGGCGTACAGGGAGCGTAGGCGGTTGGGTAAGCCCTTCGTGAAATCTCCGGGCCTAACCCGGAAAGTGCGGAGGGGACTGCTCGGCTAGAGGATGGGAGAGGAGCGCGGAATTCCCGGTGTAGCGGTGAAATGCGTAGAGATCGGGAGGAAGGCCGGTGGCGAAGGCGGCGCTCTGGAACATTTCTGACGCTGAGGCTCGAAAGCGTGGGGAGCAAACAGGATTAGATACCCTGGTAGTCCACGCCTTAAACGATGGATACTAAGTGTCGGCGGGTTACCGCCGGTGCCGCAGCTAACGCAGTAAGTATCCCGCCTGGGAAGTACGGCCGCAAGGTTGAAACTCAAAGGAATTGACGGGGGCCCGCACAAGCGGTGGAGCATGTGGTTTAATTCGACGCAACGCGAAGAACCTTACCCAGGCTGGACATGCAGGTAGTAGAAGGGTGAAAGCCCAACGAGGTAGCAATACCATCCTGCTCAGGTGCTGCATGGCTGTCGTCAGCTCGTGCCGTGAGGTGTTGGGTTAAGTCCCGCAACGAGCGCAACCCCTGTCTTCAGTTACCAACGGGTCATGCCGGGAACTCTGGAGAGACTGCCCAGGAGAACGGGGAGGAAGGTGGGGATGACGTCAAGTCAGCATGGCCTTTATGCCTGGGGCTACACACGTGCTACAATGGCCGGTACAAAGCGCTGCAAACCCGTAAGGGGGAGCCAATCGCAAAAAACCGGCCTCAGTTCAGATTGAGGTCTGCAACTCGACCTCATGAAGGCGGAATCGCTAGTAATCCCGGATCAGCACGCCGGGGTGAATACGTTCCCGGGCCTTGTACACACCGCCCGTCACACCACGAAAGTTTGTTGTACCTGAAGTCGTTGGCGCCAACCGCAAGGAGGCAGACGCCCACGGTATGACCGATGATTGGGGTGAAGTCGTAACAAGGTAGCCGTAGGGGAACCTGCGGCTGGATCACCTCCTTTCTAAGGAGTCTTATGACTCTGCGGAAAATCATGGGCTGAGGGCCACCTCTTCAATACATACTTACACGATACGGTTTTTCTGAGGGTTCAGGCGACGATTCTTGTGTGAAGCAGTCGAATCGAATATAGGCCCTGGTCGCTTCAGACTCAGCTGGGCCTGTAGCTCAGTTGGTTAGAGCACGCGCTTGATAAGCGCGGGGTCGATAGTTCAACTCTATCCAGGCCCACCATCTGAGTCCTGATTCTCTCGTCGCAAGGCGCATGGTATCAGGGACAGACTCTTTCCATCGAGAATGGGGCTGTAGCTCAGTTGGGAGAGCACCTGCTTTGCAAGCAGGGGGTCGTCGGTTCGATTCCGTCCAGCTCCACCAAAATGCGCTTATGAGACCCGTTTCCAAGCGGCGTATGATGCGGTGTATGATTATGCATGAGCGTCAGACGGATTAAGTTAAGTGTAGAGTCCATTGCTCAACGTCCTCTAAACAGTTCTCGGCAAAAAAATGCCGAGGTCGTTCTTTGACAATTGAATAGGTCTTGACGAAAGACCATGTGTATCAGGAGCAAAGTGATTGTTAAGCTACTAAGGGTGTACGGTGAATGCCCTGGCATCAGCAGGCGATGAAGGACGTAGCTAGCTGCGATAAGCCTCGGGAAGCCGCAAGCAGGCCGTGATCCGAGGATGTCCGAATGGGGAAACCCAGGCGATGAATGCCGCCTATCCGCGTCTGAATACATAGGACGCGAGAA